>JACCZR010000269.1 GCA_013695855.1 Thermoleophilaceae bacterium | reverse complement strand
CTAAGGCGCCGCGCCGATCTGCTTGAGGATGCCCAGCTCGTCCGTGGCTCCCCAGCGTTCCACGATCTTGCCGTCCTCGAAGCGCGCGGTCTGAAGGCCGCGGACCTCGATCTGCTTGCCGGTGGGGTCGATGCCCTGGAACGGGCCGTCGTGGGTGGCGGTGAGCGTGTAGGTGAGGCTCACCGTCTCATCGTCGGCTACCAGCCGCTCGACTTGCAGGGCCAGGTCCGGGAAGGCGGTCCGCAGCTCGGTCCAGAAGTCCTTGATGCCCTGATTGCCGGGACCCTGGCCGGGCGCCGGGTCGTGGTCGACCACATCGGGCGCGAAGACCTCCTCGATCACGTCGAGGTTGCCCTCCACGACCCCCTGGCCAAGCTTCTCCTGTGCTGCGATGTTCTGTTCTTGGGACATGACGGCGAGCTACCCCCGTATGCCCTGCGGCAACCGAAGCTGGCGCGTCTACACGACTGAGGCGAACGGCCCGCAGGCCTCGACATCCGCGGTGAGGCGCTCGGCCGTCTCGACCTGCACGCGCTCGCTTTCCACCAACCGATCCAGCAGCTCGTAGAGGCCCGCGAGGGCGTGCTCAGCCGACGGGTCGCCGTTCAGGTCCTCGCAGAAGAAGAGAGCGTCGGCCGCCTCGCGGACGGTCTGCATCTCCTCTGCGTGCAGCTTGCTCTCGGCGAGATCCTCGAGCGTCTTGACGACCCGGCCGTATGCCTGTGCGCGTGTGGAGTTCACCCCTCCAAGGGTAGCGGGGGGCGGCGGACGTTCATCGAGGATGGCGCACGGGGAAGCTCCTGTCGCGATGGCCCTCCCGCTGCACCACGAACGCTCCGGCTCGGGGTCCCCGCTCGTGCTCGTCCACGGGCTCGGCAGCAACCTGCGGATATGGCATCCCATCAGGACCGCCCTCGCTCGCAAGCACGAGGTGGTCGCCTTGGACCTGCCGGGCTTCGGCGAGTCCCCCTCCCTGCCGGACGGAGTGAGGCGAGATGTCCCGTCACTGGTCAGCGCTCTCGAGGAGTGGCTGGACGAGAGGGGGATCGGCGACCCACACGTGGCGGGCAACTCGATGGGTGGCCTGATCGCGCTCGAGCTCGCGGCTCGTGGCCAGGCCCGCAGCGCGGTGGCCCTCGGGCCCGTCGGCTTCGGGAGCGGACTCGAGAACAAGCTGAGCAAGGCCATCCTGAGGATGCAGCGGGTGGCCGCCCGCGTGCTCGCTCCGGTGGCCGGCCATGCGACCCGCCGGCCGGCGGCCCGCGCCATGCTGCTCGGCACGACGTGCGCGCGGCCCTGGCGCATCCCACCCGCCGAAGCTGTCCACATGATCACCGACTACGCCCGTGCTCCCGGCCTTCGGCGCACCCTGGACCCGCTGTTCGACGAATCGCCCCGAGACCTCGAGGCGATCCGCTGCCCGGTCGCCGTGCTCTGGGGCACGCGCGACCTGATCCTCCCCGTGACCGGGGCCTCCCGGGTGAAGCGACGGATCCCGCACGCTCAGGTCCATCGCCTACCGGGCTTGGGTCACATCCCCACGTTCGACGACCCCGAGAGGGTCGTCGAGGGCATCCTCGATGTGACCGGCGGCTCCGAGTAGCTGTCGAGGTCGAAGGCGCGGGTGCGCAGGCGGAACTCGAGCGTGAAGCCCGGCCACTGCGTCGAGTCGCGTCCGTTGGCGTCGAGGTACCAGCTGCCGCAGCCCCCGGAGTCCCACACCGAGCGTGCCAGCCGGCGCTGGAGCTCCTCGTTGTAGGCGTCCTGCACCTCGCGCCTGACCTCCAGCGCCTCGTGGCCGCGCTCGCGCATCGCCTTCAGAGCCCCCATCACGTAACGCACCTGGGACTCGAGCATATAGACGATCGAGCTGTGCCCGAGGTTCGAGTTCGGGCCGTAGAGCAGGAATAGGTTGGGAAAGCCGGCGACGGCGGTGGCCAGGTAAGCCTGCGGACTGCCCCCCCAGGCCTCGGAGAGGGTGCGGCCCTCGCTCCCGCGCAATCGCCGGGCGATGGGCGGGTCGGTGGGCACGAAGCCCGTGGCGAAGACGAGCGTGTCCGCGGGGTGCTCGGTGCCGTCGAAAGCCACCACCGAGCGTTCGCGCACCTCCTCGACACCCGAGGTCACGAGCTCGACGTTCGGGGCCTCGAACGACGGATACCAGTCGCTCGACAACAGGATCCGCTTGCAGCCGAACGAGTAGTCGGGGGTGAGCCGGCGACGCAGGTCGGGGTCAGGAACCTGACGGCGCATGTGCAGCCGGGCGTACAGCTCGTGCGCCTTGAGCAGTCGTGGCCAGTAGCTCATGCCGAGCACGAAGTGCTCGTTGAAGGCGTAGACGAGACCGCGCACGAGTCGCTGCAGGGGCGGCGCGAGGTGGTAGAGGCGCCGCGCGATCATCGTCACCTCGCGATCGACGTGCGGGATGACCCACGGCGGCGTGCGCTGGAAGACGGTCAGCCTGCGCACCCGGTTGCGGATGCGAGGCACCACCTGGACACCGGTGGCGCCGGTGCCGATCACAGCCACATCGCGGTCGGTCAGGTCGTGGGAGTGATCCCAGGTCGCGGTGTGAAAGGTCCGGCCCTCGAAGCGCTCGAGTCCGGAGAGCGCGGGCGTCGAGGGTTCGCTGAGCAGCCCGGGCGCGGCCACGAGGACCCGGGCTTCCAATGGCCCGGCCGAGGTCTCGATGCGCCAGCGCCGCCGGTTGCCGTCCCACGCCGCGTCCTGCAGCTCGGTCTCGAGGTGGATGCGGTCCCCGATGCCGAAGCGCTCCACGCACCCGCGCAGGTAGCCCTGGATCTCCTTCTGCTCGGGATAGGCGCGCGTCCAGTCGAGCTTGGGAGCGAAGGAGAACGAGTAGAGGCTCGAGGGGATGTCGCACTGCGCGCCCGGGTAGGTGTTGGCGTGCCATGCGCCGCCCACGTCGGTCCCGCGCTCGAGTACGACGAAGTCGCGAAGGGCCTGACGCTCGAGCTGGATCGCCATGCCCAGGCCGCCGAACCCGGCCCCGACGATCGCCACGTCCACGCGCCCGGGCAGCTGCTCCACCATCGGCGGCATAATCTCGCATCGAGGATGACGCAGCCCGACTACATCGTCGTCGGAGCTGGATCGGCCGGCTGCGTGCTGGCCAATCGCCTGAGCGAGGATCCGTCGGTGAGCGTGCTGCTGGTCGAGGCCGGCGGCAAGGATCTCAGCCCCAACATCAAGATCCCGGCGGCCTTCGCCAACCAGTTCAAGACCAAGCTCGACTGGGAGTACTACACCGAGCCCGAGCCCCACGTCGACGGCCGCGAGCTATACATCCCGCGGGGGAAGAGCCTGGGCGGCTCGAGCTCGATGAACGCGATGCTCTACGTGCGCGGGCGCCCGCTCGACTACGGCCTGTGGGAGGCCGCGGGCGCCGAGGGCTGGGGCTGGGAGGACGTCCTGCCGTACTTCATGCGCTCCGAGCGAAACTGCCGCGGGGCCTCGGAGTTCCACGGTGAGGACGGCGAGCTGGTGGTGAGCGAGCAGCGCTCGCCGCGTCCGGTGGGCAAGCGCCTGCTGGCGGCGAGCGAGGCCGCGGGGATCCCGTACGTGCGCGACTACAACGGGCCCGAGCAGGACGGTTGCTCGATGTTCCAGGTCAACCAGCGCAACGGCAGGCGCTGGAGCGCCGCCGACGCCTTCCTGCGGCCGGTCCTGGATCGGCCCAACCTCGCCGTGGCCAGCGGGCGCCAGGTGCTCGGCGTGCAGGTCGAGGGCGGGCGGGCGACGGGCATTCGCGTCCGCGGCGGCTTCGGGCGCCAGCAGACGATCCCCGCCGGGCGCGAGGTGATCCTCGCCGCCGGCGCGATCGGCTCGCCGCAGCTGCTGCTGCTCTCGGGCATAGGACCGGCCGACGACCTTCGCGCGGTCGGCGTGCCGGTGCTGTGCGACCTCCCCGGTGTGGGCCGCAACCTGCAGGACCACCCCTTCTACTCGGTGATCTACGAGGTCTCCGACCAGGACACCCTCTACCGGGCCGACAGCCCGAAGAACATGGCCGAGTGGGCCGTGCGGCGCACGGGGCCGCTGACCTCGAGCGTGGCCGAGGTGGTGGCCTTCGTGCGCACGCGCGCGGGACTGCCGGCCGCCGACATCCAGTTCCACATGGGCGCCGCCTACTACGAGGACCACGGCCAGGAGGAGTTCGACGGCCACGCCATCGTGATCGCCCCCGTGCTGGTGAGCCCACAGGCGCGCGGCCAGGTGTGGCTGCGCTCGTCGAAGCCGTCCGACAAGCCGCGGATCGTCACCAACGCGATGGCCGAGCCCGAGGACGTGGAGTCGCTGGTGGCTGCCATGTCGCTGGCGCGCGAGATCGCCTCGCAAGGCCCGCTCGCGGAGATCACACTGCGGGAGATGAAGCCCGGTCCCGGCGTGACCACCCGTGAGGACATCGAAGCCGACATCCGCCGCCGCCTCATGCTGATCTACCACCCGGTGGGCACCTGCCGCATGGGGTCGGGCGAGGGCGCCGTTGTCGATTCCGAGCTGCGAGTGCGCGGGGTGGAGGGCCTGCGTGTGGTGGACGCCTCGGTGATGCCGGTGATCCCGGGCGGCAACACCAACGCCCCCACGACCATGGTGGCCGATAAGGCGAGCGACCTGATCCGCGGCCGCGCGCCGGCATCGCGCGAGGCGGTGGCGGGCTGAGGTGCCGGAGCCTGCCCGGATAGCCTGCCGGGGTCCCTAGGCGAGGAGAGCGCGCAGTGGAGCACGAGAGGCGGGCGGACGAGCTCGAGAAGGAGGCCCAGCGCCTGGAGAAGGAGGGCGACCGAGTCGGCCGCAATATCGACTCCGCGCGCGGCGACTGGGAGTCAAAGCAGCAGGACCAGCAGGTGCCCGGCGCCACTCGCGACCCCGAAGTCGAGTACGTCGAGGAGCGCGCGCAGGAGGAAGAGGAGGCCCTGCAGGCCGACCGCGAGGCCCGCGAGGACGCCGACGACTCCAAGGCCGACGACGACGCGGAGCCCGACACCGACGATCCCTACGCCGCCGGCAAGGCCAAGGTCGAGTCGAGTCACGACGACCCGAGCGAGGACGACTCCAGTGCGGAGGGCTCGGACCCCTCGGACGGCGACTCGACGGGCGACTCGAAGGGCGACGACGAGGAAGAGGACGAGGACGACTCCTCCGGTGGCGAGAAGGGCGAGTGAGCCGTCGTTTGCCGGCCGGCGGCCGGGGGTAGCTGAACTTCATGGAGCACGAGGAGTCAGACCAGCTTCCCGAGGAGGCCCCGCCCGAGGAGGTCCCCGAGGACGACAGCACGACCACTCGCAAAGACGCCGAGGAGCAGGCCGGCGTGCCCGGAGCGGAGGGTGCCAACACCGGCAATCCCGGCTCCGCCGGCGAGGAGGAGTAGCCCCGCCCTCCTAGTGTCAGGGCCGTGAGGGAGACCCTCCGCGGCCCCGTTCGCTCCGCAGTCACGGCGGCGCTCGTCGTCGGCCTGTTGGTCTTCGTGATCAACCCGCCGTCGCTCTCGGGCGCCGAAGGCCTCTTGCGGTGGGTGGCCGGTGGCTTGGCCCTGATGATGCTCACCGCATGGGCCACCGTGGCGCTGAGCGGCGACCAGGAGCTCTCCGAACCGGAGTTCGAGCGGCTGGTGCGCCGCAGCGAGGAGCTTGCTCGCGATCCCGACTTGGCGATCGCGGCCACGGAGTTCGACCTCCTGGTGGCCCACGCGATCGATCGCCTGCCACCGGAGTTCCGCGAGCTGCTCGAAAAAACGCCGGTGGTGGTCTCCAGGCTGGGCGCCGAGCACGGCGCCTACGGCCACTACATCGGAGACACGGTCGCCCGCGACACCTATCCCGACCGCATCGTCCTCTACCAGGACACCCTCGAGCGCGACTTCGGCTGCGACCCCGAGCTCCTGGCCGCTCAGGTCGAGCGCACGCTGCAGCACGAGCTCGCCCACCACCTGGGCTGGGGCGAGCCGGGCGTCCGCGAGCTCGGGCTCTGAGGCAGGGGTAAGCTGACGGCATGTGCCGCAACATCCGAACTCTCCACAACTTCGATCCCCCGGCCAGCGACGAGGAGGTCCGAGCAGCGGCTGTCCAATACGTCCGCAAGATCAGCGGCTCGACGAAGCCGTCAAAGGCCAACGAGGCGGCGTTCGATCGAGCGGTGGAAGCCGTGACGGCGGCCTCGACCGAGCTGCTGGACGAGCTGGTGACATCGGCACCCCCAAAGGACCGCGACGTCGAAGCGGCCAAGGCGAGAGCCCGAAGCGCCCAGCGATACGCGGCATAGACGGAGCGGAGAGGGTGGGATTCGAACCCACGAGGCAGCTCAACACCGCCCACACGATTTCCAATCGTGCACCTTAAGCCACTCGGTCACCTCTCCGAGCGGCTAGCAGCCTAGCTACGCGGCGCGCCTCGGCTGCACCCGGGGGGCGATCGGTTCGCAGGCCCGGTCGGCCTCCGCGTAGGCCACAGCCTCGAGCTCGTGACCGCACTCCTCGCAGGGGATGCCGCGCAGTTCGGCGGCGGTGCCGTAGCCCTCGTACGTGGCCTCGCAGCGGGGGTTCGAACACTCGAGCAGTGCGAGCAGCAGCACGGATGAGATGCTCGAAGCAGTCTCGGACGGAACGGCGGCGCGCGGCTCAGGCTGTGCTGGGCACGATCAAGCGGATGTGCGCGCGCCCCACCATGACCACCGGGGCGTCCCACTCCTCGCCGTCACCGTCGAGCGGGCTGATGCGAGCCGCCTGCACGGTGAAGAACTGCTGATCGCGGCGGTTGACATGGTCCGACAACCGGCTGCGGTGCCCCTCGGCCGGGAGCGTCATCGCTCCCTCGATGCGGTAGCGGTCGGTCTCGATCGTCACCTTCTCCAGCCGCAGGTCCACGGCGGGGCATCCTAGTCCTAGCCGCGCCGAGTCCCGCTCGGGCCCTTGGCCCGGGCCGCTTCGCCACAATGGGAGCGTGAACGAATCGCAACGCGGCAAGCTCCTGATCGCCTCGCCGGCGCTCTCGGACTTCTTCGAGCGCGCGGTGGTCTTGGTACTCGGGCACACCGACGAGGGCGCCATGGGGCTGGTGCTCAACCGCCCCTCGGAGACGATGGTGGCCGAGGCGGTGCCCACTCTCTCGGGCTTGGGCGAGGACGGAGAGGTGGTTCGCGTGGGTGGGCCGGTGGACCAGAACTCGGTCTTGGCGCTGGGGGAGTTCAGCGACCCTGACGAGTTGAGCCACCCTTTGGCCGGCGATGTCGGCGTGGTGGACCCCGCCCGCACCGAGAGCCTGCGGCGGCTGCGCGTCTACGCCGGTCACGCGGGCTGGGGGCCGGGCCAGCTCGAGTCCGAGCTGGACCACGACGCCTGGGTGGTGGCCGAGCCCGACCCCGAGGACCCGTTTCGCGAAGGCGATCTGTGGGCCGACGCCCTGGCGCGCATGGGCGGCAAGTACGCGCTGCTCGCCACGATGCCCGCCGACCCCTCCCTCAACTAGTGCCCGGGCCGTACCCTCTCGACCATCGAGGGGATCCAGCTCACCGGCGACTTCCTCGGCCACGACGGGGCCCGCGCCGGCTTCATCCTGTTCGCCGGCTTCGTGCTCTCCTTTGGCTTCATCCGCATGAGCACGCGGCTCATGCGAAGCCCAAAGGTCACCTGGTGGCCGGGCAGCGTCTCGGCCGGCGGGGTGCACGTGCACCACATGGTCTTCGGGATCGTCCTGCTGCTGCTCTGCGGCTTCCTGAACTTCGCGCTGGATCCAGACGCCCCTTGGATCGAGGTGCTGGCGGCGGGCTTTGGCATCGGCGCCGGGCTGACCCTCGACGAGTTCGCGCTCTGGCTGCACCTGGAGGACGTCTACTGGGCCGACCAGGGGCGTCAGTCGATCGAGGCCACCGCGATCGCCGTCGCCATCGCGGCGATGGTCCTGCTGGGCGCCGCGCCCTTCGAGGTCAAGAACGAGGAGGGATCGGTCGCCGTCTTCGCGGGCGTCGTGATCGCCAACATGCTGCTGGTCTCCGTCGTGGTGCTCAAGGGCAAGCTCGTGACAGCGGTGCTCGCCGCCTTCGTGCCGCTGCTCGCGCTGGTCGGCGCCCTGCGACTGGCCAAGCCAAACTCGCCCTGGGCGCGGCGCCGCTACGGCGACGAGCCCAAGAAGCTCGAGCGCGCCGGGCAGCGGGACAAGGGCTGGGAGGCGCGCCGCCTGCGCCTGCTCGACCTGGTTGGGGGCGCCCCCTCCGAGCCCTCCCCGGACGCTTCGAAGACCTCCTCGTAGCCGGGTCCGGCACCCCACCGGACCCGCCGCGCGAACGAGATCGCTCGGTCTACGCCCGACGGGCGTTCAGGACGGCCGAGCTAGTTCGTATCTCCGCCGATGGCGTCTCGCACGCGAGAGACGACTCCCGCTCCTGACGCGCCGGGGAGGTCCTTGATGACGTTCTCGACGCTGCCCCTCATCGCCTCAACGGTTTGCTCCATCGCTTCGACTCGTTTGCCCAGCGTCTCGACCTGAGCGTTCAGCCCGCTCATATTCGCGTGGACTTTGCCCACTCCCTGATCGATGGCATCGAGCTTCGCGCTCAGCCCGGTCACCGCCTGCTCGATCTTTTCAATGCCCTCCGGCAGGCGTGAGGTCGACTCGCGCATCACTGCCATGTCCGTGCGCATCGGACGCAGATCGCCGGCCATCTCCTCTCGCAG
>JACCZR010000233.1 GCA_013695855.1 Thermoleophilaceae bacterium | reverse complement strand
ATCGCCTCCCCGCAAGGCCAACAGCGCCGGGGCCAGGCTCACGAGGCTGACCGCGGCCTCCCGGCCCACCGTGCGCGCCCCGGTGGCGCGAATGGCCTGGCCCAGCAACGCCGCGCCGGCCATGGAGCCGAGGGTGCGCGCGTCCTGCATGGGCAGGCGCGCCTCCGGCAGGGCGCGCTTGACGAGCGGGATCACCGCGACGGCCTCGGCCAGCTTGGTGATGCCGCGGACGCCGGGGATCTTCTCGCTGGCCTTGCCGCCCAGGTCGGGCTTGGGGCCCGAGCCCACCTTCAGCTCCCCTTCCGGGGTGCGCACCGCTGCGGCCCAGTGCGTCGGCCCGTGGACCAGCAGCCCGTTGCGCAGGGCCATGCCTCCCAGGCGGAGCTTCTCCTCGTCGGCCGGCTCGGGGAGGAACCTCTGGTCGTGGTCGCTGCAGGAGGAGCACAGCCCGATCGCCGATCGGGCGAGCAACGAACCGATTCCCTTCATCGCAGCACCTCCTCGGCCAAGCCGGCGTAGAAGCGCGCCGCCATCCCCAGGTCCTCGACGGGTATGCGCTCGTCGGCCCCGTGGATCAGTGGAGCGGCTTCGAAGAGGTCCATCTTGCGCTGAGGAAAGAAGCCGTAGGCCACGCAATCGGGGAACGCGTGGCGAAACCAGCGCGAGTCGCTGAAGCCGGGCAGCACCACCGGGGCCACCTCGGCGTCGGGGTCCTCCCTCGCGATGAAGGAGCGGATGTGGCCCATCAGCGGGGTGTCCACGGGCGACCTGTTGCCCTCGACGGTCTCGCCGAACTCGACCCCGAACCCGTCCTCGCCGACCACCTCGCGGATCCGCCGCAGCGCATGCTCGGTGCCCATTTCGGGGGGCACGCGGCAGTCCACCTTGAGGTCGGCGCGCGCTGGGATCACGTTGATCTTCTCCGAGGCGCTGATCATCGTCGGGGTCAGCGTCACACCGAGCATGGGCTCGATCAACACAGCCACCCGCGGGTCGTTCTCCTCGATCTGCCTCAGCGTCGCCTCGAGGTCGCCGGTGTCCAGGCCGAGCGCGCTGATCAGGCCCTCGGGCTCGGGCGAGAGCTCGTACTTCGGCTGGCCGGCCTTGAGCGCCTCGAGCACCGGCGCCATCTTGGTCAAAGCGTTGTCTCCAATGCGAGGGATCGAAGCGTGTCCCGCCCGCCCGCGCGTGGTGAGGGTGAAGCGAAACACGCCCTTCTCGGCCGCGCACACGCCGTAGAGGCGCTTGCCGTCGTACTCGAGCACCTGCCCGGCGCCCTCGTTTACGACGAGGTCGCAGCGCACCTTGTCGGGGTGCTGTTCGCACAGCCACTGCGCTCCGTGCTCGGCCCCGGCCTCCTCGTCGGCGGTCACGATGACCTTGAGCTCGCCGGCCTCGGGCCGCCAGCCCTCCTCGGCGAGCGCCACGGCAGCTGCGATCTCGGCCGCCACCTGGCTCTTCATGTCCAGCGCGCCGCGGCCCCACACGCAGCCGTCTTTGAGCTCGCCCGACCACGGGTCGACGCTCCAGTCGGCGGGATCGGCGAGGACGGTGTCCACGTGCCCGAGGAGGACCAGAGTCGGACCGTCGGACTCGGCCCGCAGGCGGGCGATCAGGTTCGGGCGGCCCTCGACGGCGGCGAGCAACTCCGTCTCGAAGCCCGCCTTGTCGAGCAGGCCCGCGAGGAAGCGCTGCGCCTCCTCCTCGTCGCCGGGCGGGTTCACGGTGTTGAAGCGGATGAGCCGCTGAAGCAGCTCAGTCGCGCGCCGCTCGAGATCCTGGGGCTCCGGCAAGGCCCCGTCGAGGATACTTCCCGGGCCGCCCCGGGCTAGGACCGGCGCTGGAGACTGGCGTGCAGGTCGTACCAGCCGGTCGGGGGCCCGAGCACGTCGCGCAGCTTCTCGTAGACCCGAGACGGCGCAGTACGGCGCCACTTGCCGCCCAGACCGCCCGCGTTGTGGGCCAGTCGCAGCGCCTGGGCGCGCATGAGCGCGCCGTTCACCGAGTGGCGAGGTAGAACGCCGTGTCCTCACCGTCGTGCATGCCTACGTCGATGATGAGGTCGGGCTCCACGGCGCGAATCGAGATACTGCCGCCAATGCCCGATCACGATCGGATCGCCTACCGCGAGGAGGGGCCGGCCGGCGGGCCGGCCGTGCTCATTCTCCACGGGTATACGCAGGACAAGCGCCGAGGTCCCGCCTGACCGTGACGGAGGGGGCGGGGCACTACGTGTGGGACGGCGCGGGCGAGAGCGCGGCCCGCGAGCTCGCTGGCTTCCTCGAAGAGGTGCGGCCGTGAAGCGCCGCGTGCTGGGGCTCACCTTCCTGGCCGCCGGCATCAACCACTTCGCGATGCCCAAGGCCTATGAGGCGATCATGCCCGGCTACATCCCCGCCCACCGCGAGCTGGTTCTGGCCAGTGGGGTGGCCGAGGCCATCGGCGGCGCGGGGATCCTGAGCGAGCGCACGAGCAAGCTCGCCGGCTGGTGGCTGATCCTCACGCTCGTCGCCGTCTTCCCCGCCAACGTGCACATGGCCCTGAACCCCGAGCGCTACAACAAGGTCCCCGAGGCCGCCCTGTGGGCGCGCCTTCCCGGTCAGGCGCTGTTCATCCTCTGGGTGTGGCGGGTGGCGGTCAGGTCGCAGTAGGCCCACCCCCGGGGTGGGACACTTCAGTGGTGGAGCAGCTCTTCTCCACGGGCGAGGGCCCGGGCACGCGGACCAAGGTCGCCGCTTCCGAGCAGCCGCTCGCCGCCCGCATGCGCCCCGGCTCGCTCGGTGAGTTCGTGGGTCAGGAGCACCTGCTGGGGCGCGGCTCGGCCCTGCGCACGGCCATCGAAGACGGCCGGCCGCACTCGATGATCCTCTACGGGCCGCCGGGCACCGGGAAGACCACACTGGCCCGGCTGATGGCAGTGAACGCGCGCGCGGCCTTCGAGGAGGCCTCGGCGGTCAACGCCGGCCGCCAGGAGGTGCGCGACGTGATCGAGCGGGCCGAGCACCGCCGTTCGACCAATGCAGAGCCCACGATCTTCTTCCTCGATGAGATTCACCGCTTCAACAAGGCCCAGCAGGACACGCTGCTGCCCGCGGTGGAGGAGGGCCTCGTGGTGCTGGTGGGCGCCACCACCGAGAATCCCTACTTCGAGGTCAACAACGCCCTCCTCTCGCGCACGCAGGTCTACGAGCTGCGCCAACTGGGCCCCGAGCAGGTGCTCGCGCTGCTCCAGCGCGCGCTGGGCGACGAGCGCGGGTTGGACGGCAGGTGTGCCGCGGCCGACGACGCCCTGGAGTTCCTCGCGGCTCGCTCGGGGGGCGACGCTCGCACGGCGCTGGCCGCGCTGGAGCTCGCCTGCGAGACCGTCGGGGAGCGACCAGTCACCCTCCGCCACGCCGAGGACGCGCTGCAGCGTCGCGCTCTGCGCTACGACAAGGAGGGCGACCAGCACTACGACACCATCTCGGCCTGGATCAAGGCCACCCGCGGCTCTGATCCCGACGCGTCGCTGCTCTACCTGGCCACCATGCTCGAGGGTGGCGAGGACCCGCGCTTCATCGCCCGGCGAATGGTGATCTTCGCCTCCGAGGACGTGGGCAACGCGGACCCGCAGGCGCTGCAGGTGGCCGTGGCCGCCGCGCACGCCGTGGAGCACGTGGGCCTGCCCGAGTGCGCGCACAACATGGCGCAGGCCACGGTTTACCTCGCGCTGGCGCCGAAGTCCAACGCCTCGTACAAGGCGCTGGGGGCTGCACGGACATGGGTGCGGGAGAATGGCGTTCCCGACATCCCTCACTACCTGCGCTCGGGCGCGTATCCCGGAGCGGAGAGCCTGGGACGCGGCCAGGACTACGAGTACCCCCACGACGAGCCCGGGGCGGTCACCGGGCAGGAGCTCATGCCGCCCGAGGCGGAGGGCAGGCGCTTCCTGGAGCTTTCCGACCAGGGCGAGGAGGCCGCGCTGCGCGAGCGCGCGGCGCAGCTGCGCCGGCGCAGGGGCGCGTCCTGACCACGACGGCTCCCGAGGAGGTGCAGCGGGTCGTGGACGACGTGGCGAGCGTGCAGCCCTATTGGGCCGCCCTGCCCCTGCCCGACCGCGCCCGCTACCTGCGCCGGGGCGCACAGGTGATCCTCGACCACCTCGAGCCGCTGGGCACCCTCATCGCCCGCGAGACCGGGCGTCCGCGTGCCGAGGCGCTCTCCACCGAGCTGCTCACCTCGGTCGACGCGTTGCACCGCACGGCACGGCAGGGTCCCCGCGTGCTGGCTGACAGAGGCGTTGGCCTCCCTCTTCTAACGCGGCCCAAGCGAGCGCGACTGGTATCCGAGCCGCTCGGCGTGCTCGGCGTGTGCGGCTCGGCCGAGGAGCCCTGGTCGCTGCCCCTGCAGGAGGTGGCGATCGCGCTCATGAGCGGCAACGGGGTGGTGCTGGCGCCCGCGGGCCGGACCCCCCTGCTGGGCGAGCGCATCCGCTGGGTGTTCGAGCGGGCGGGCGTGCCCGAGGGTGTGGTGGCGACCGTGCAGGGCGACCACGAGCTGTCGGAGGCGCTCGAG
>JACCZR010000231.1 GCA_013695855.1 Thermoleophilaceae bacterium | reverse complement strand
GCTCTGCTCCGTGGCGGCCCGCGGGCGTGAGGCCGCCGAGGGCTTCGGCCACCTCGTGCGCGGTCAGGCGGGCGGCCTCGAGCAGCGGCGCGCCCTCGGCCAGCTCGGTCACGGCGCCGGCCGCGGCGCGCGCGGCGGCGCAACCCTCGGCCCCGAACTCCGCCGCGGTCACACTCTCGCCCTCCACCCGGAGCGCTATTCGCACCATGTCGCCGCAGGCCGATCCGCCCGCGGCGCCCGTGTGCGGTGCGTCGGTCAACGGTCGTTGCGCCTGGGTCAGGCTGGTCTCGAGCTCTCCGACCACGTCGGCGACTCAGACTGACAGGTAGGGGATCGAGCGTGCGGCGCTCGGCCTGCGCTCCGACGGTGGGTCTGCCGAGCGTGCGGCGCTCGGCCTGCGCTGCGCCGCTTGGGGGTCAAGCGGCCCCAGCTTGCCGCTGTCGTCCGGGAGTTGGGCCTGCATCTGCAAGCGTGGGTGTTCTCCGGGACCCCCCACGAGGAGCCCCGAGTCGAACTCCCATCCCGTTGGTATTGGCTCAACGTGTGAAAGACGGCTGGCGCACAAGCTCGGGCCGCTGCCGAGGCTAGCAGCGCGATTCAAGCGCTTCCACCGCTCTGCGAGCGCAGCCCGAGCTCGCGAAGCTGGGCCGGGTCGACCGGTGCAGGCGCACCGGTGAGCGGGTCGCTGCCGCTCGCGGTCTTGGGAAAGGCGATCACGTCGCGGATCGAGTCGCGACCGGCCAGCAGGGTCACGATCCGGTCCAGGCCGAAGGCGATGCCGCCGTGCGGAGGCGCGCCGTAGCGCAGCGCCTCGAGCAGGAAGCCGAAGCGCTCCTCGGCCTCGTCGGGCGCGATCCCCAGGGCGCCGAACACCTTCTGCTGCACCTCGGGGGTGTTGATGCGGATGGAGCCGCCGCCCAGCTCCCAGCCGTCGAGCACCACGTCGTAGGCGCGGCTGCGCCACGTGCCGGGGTCGCCGTCGAGGTCGCCGGTCGGGGCGGTGAAGGGGTGGTGCAGCGCGTCGAAGCGCCCAGCGTCCTCGTCCCACTCGAACATGGGGAAGTCGACCACCCACAGCACGTCGTGGACGCCCTCGGGCGCCGGACCCGCCACCTCGAGCCGCAGCGTGCCCAGGACCTTCGCGGCCACCTCGGGCTTGTCGGCCACGATCAGCACCACGTCGCCCTCGTGCGCATCGAGCGCGTCGAGAGCCTTGGCAATCTCGTCTTCAGCCAGGAACTTCGCCACCGGGGAGCGCAGCGCGCGGCCCTCTTCGACCACCCCCCACACCAGGCCGCCGGCGCCCAGCGACTGCGCCTGCTCGGTGAGCGAGTCGAAGCGGCTGCGGGGGAACTCCCCCGAGGCCTTGAGCCCGCGCACCACGCCGCCGGACTCGATCACGCCCGCGAAGACCTTGAACTCCGAGCCGCGGAAGGCCCCGGTCAGTTCCACGATCTCGTGGCCCACGCGGCGGTCGGGACGGTCGGTGCCGTAGCGCAGCATGGACTCGTCGTAGGCGAGGCGGTCGATCGGCAGGTCGACTTCGATGCCGCCCAGCGCGAGCACCTCGCGCAGAAGAGGGTCGACCAAGGCGATCACGTCCTCTTCGTCCACGAACGAGAGCTCCACGTCGAGCTGGGTGAACTCGGGCTGGCGGTCGGCGCGGAAGGCCTCGTCGCGAAAGCAGCGGGCGATCTGGAAGTAGCGCTCGAAGCCGCCCACCATCAACAGCTGCTTGAACAGCTGCGGCGACTGGGGCAGCGCGTACCACGACCCCGGTTGAAGGCGGCTGGGGACCAGGAAGTCGCGGGCACCCTCAGGTGTTGAGCGGGTGAGGGTCGGCGTCTCGATCTCGAGGAACCCCTCGTCGCCGAGGTGGCGGCGCATCGCGCGGGTGACTTCGTGGCGCAGCACGATCGCCTCCCGCATGCGCTCCTTGCGGAGGTCGAGGTAGCGGTAGCGAAGCCGCAGCTCCTCGCCCACCGGGTCGTCCTCGGAGATCTCGAACGGCGGCGTCTCGGAGTCGGCGAGCAGGTCCAGCTCGCGCACGTTGAGCTCCACCTCGCCGGTGGGGAGGTTGGGGTTGACGGTCCCCTCCTCGCGCCGCACGAGCTCGCCCTTCGCCGAGAGCACGTGCTCACCCCGCAGGCGCTCGGCGGCCGCGTGCGCCTCGGGCGCCTCCTCGGGGCGGAAGACGAGCTGAAGGATGCCGGTGCGGTCGCGCAGGTCGATGAAGATCAGCCCACCGTGGTCGCGCCGGCGGTGCACCCAGCCGGCCACGCGCACCTCCTCGCCCACCTGGTCGGCGCGCAGGTCGCCCGCCCAGGAGTCGCGGTATGCGTTGGGTCGCGGGACCTTCACTCCGAGCGCACCGCCTCCAGCAGTCCCTCGAATCCCTCGACTGCCCGTTGGTCACCGGTGCGCATGTCCCTCAGCTCCGTCTCCTCTCCGAGGATCACCGTCCAGAGGGCATCGAGTCGATCGGCCTGCTTGAGCTGGCCCTTGAGCGAGCGCCCGGCTTCGTCGAGCTCCGCCGGGATCTCGTTGTCGCGCAAGCCCAGGACCATGTCGAAAGCCTCCAAACGGCGCTCAGGCTTGGCCACCGCGACGAAGACTCGGCCGGCGCTCTCCCGCGAGGTCCCCTGACGCGTGGCCAGGAGCATCCGCTCGATCCCGGCCGCCCAACCCACGCCGGGAGTGGGCGGCCCGCCGAGCACCTCGACCAGTCCGTCGTACCGGCCACCGCCGCCGAGCGCGGCTTGAGCCCCAAGGACACCGCTCTCGAACTCGAAGACGGTTCGCGTGTAGTAGTCGAGCCCGCGAACCAGACCCGGGTCGACCTCGTACTCGAGGCCCACATCATCGAGCAGCGAGCGCACCTCCGCGAAGTGCGCAGCGTCTTCGTCGGCCAGACGATCGAGCAGCTTCGGGGCTTCCGCCATGATCGCCTGCGTCTGCGGATCGTCCGAATCGAACGCGCGCAGCGGATTGAGCTCGAGCCGCGCGCGCACGGATTCCGACAGGTCGGCCTCGTGCTCTCGCAGCCAGTCGCGAAGCTCAGCCGTGTAGGCCCTCCGCGTCTCGGCGGTGCCCAGGCTCGACAGCCGCAAACGGACCTCTTGACAGTCCGACTGCTCGAGGAGCTGCGACAGCAGGAGTATGAGCTCCGCGTCCACCGTGGGCTCGTCGCTGCCGAGCACCTCCGCCCCCACCTGCGCAAACTGCCTGAAGCGCCCGGCCTGAGGCGCCTCGTGGCGAAAGAACGGGCCCCAGTACCAGACCTTCACCGGCTGGGCGCGCTTGTGCATGCCGTGCTCGATGTAGGAGCGGCAGATCGCGGCCGTTCCCTCTGGACGAAGCGTCAGCGAGCGCCCTGCCTTGTCCTCGAAGGTGAACATCTCCTTCTGGACAACGTCGGTCGACTCCCCCACCCCGCGCGCGAAGAGCTCGGTGTGCTCGAATACGGGAGTCTCCACGTAGTCGTACAGCGCGCGCCCGAGCAGGTCCCGGCTCAACTCGAGCAGGTCCAGCCGGTCGAGGCCGTCCTCGGGCAGGACGTCGAATGTGCCCCGCGGGGCCTTCAGCGGGCGAGCTCCGCCAGGAACGGGTTGGTGGCCCGTTCAGCGCCCAGCGTGGTCACTCCCATGTGCCCGGGGTAGACCGTGGTCTCCTCGGGCAGCGTCTCGACCAGCGTGCGAATCGAGCGCATGAGGGTGGGTCCGTCGCCACCCGGGAGGTCGTCTCGGCCCACGGAGCCCTGGAAGAGCACGTCGCCCGAGAAGATGGCCCTCTCGTCGGGGATGTGGAAGCTCACGTGGCCAGGGCTGTGGCCGGGCGTGAAGAGCACCTCGATGGCGAAGCCCGCCAGCTGCAGGGTCTCGCCGCCCTCGAGGTCGTGCTCGGCGTCGTAGCTTTCGAACGGGCCGAACCCCGGCCACGGCACAAAGCTCATGATGTCCGCCAGCACCGGCCGCTCCATCTTCGGCACCCACACCTCCGCGCCGGTGGCCTTGGCGACAGGCGCCACCGCCCCGACGTGGTCGAAGTGGGTGTGGGTGAGCAGGATCGCCTCGAGCGTGACCCCAAGCTCGTCGATCGCGCCCAGCAGCTTCGGCGCCTCGTCCCCGGGGTCCACGATCAGGGCGCTCTTCGACCCTTCACGCCGGAAGATGAAGGTGTTCTCGGCCACCATGCCGACGGTGAGCATGCGCACGTCCATGACGCGAGCCTAGCCCGACTTTCCCTGCGCCTTGCGCTTCTGGCGGAAGTTGTAGAAGAGCTTGTCGGTGCCGTAGCCGAGCGGTATGTAGATCAGGAATACGAACACGGTCAGCACCAGCCCCTGCTGAATCGGCCGGGCGAACAGCGGCGAGATCAGCAGGGCGCCGAAGATCACCGCCGCGATCGCCGCCCGGCTGACCGCGCCGCGCCAGGTGGGCTCTCGGTTCATCCGCTCCTCGCGTCGCTGGCGCGCCTCCTCCTTGGGGTCCTTGGCCTTGCCCTTGCCCCTGCCGCGGGCTTTGGCGCCAGAGGTCGGGCGCACGACATTCCCTGCCGGCGTACCCCGGTGCTTGCGGCGCCGCTTTCGCTTGGTCTGGGCCATGGTGGGGGCGTGCGGTGCTCGCCCGGCCAGCGCCCGGGCTGCTCCTACGCTAGGTCAATCCTCGCAACACGTACTCGATGAGGTGCCTCTCGGGCGAAAAGCCCCGCAGGGGAACGTCCTCGGGAAAGCGCGCGAAGGCCGCCTTGGGCGCCAGGCCCACCAGCTCGGCCTCGGCCACCGGCGCCTGGCTGCGAACGGCCTCCACGACCTCGCGCAACGGGGTCAGCCGATGGTCTTCCACGTTGGTCGAGACCTGCGCCCGCCCTCGCTCGGGCAGGTAGAGGCCGAGCGCCCGAACGCCAGGCAGGCCACCACCCGACTCGCGCAGGCCGACGGCGATCCGCTGCGCCAGCTCGAGGTCGTCGCTGTCCAGGTCGACGTTGAAGGCCACCAGCGGCGGACGCGCCGCAGCCAGCACGGCGCCCGCCATGGGGTGGGCTCGCGGAGGACCGTAGTCGGGCACGATCTCACCGGCTTCGAGCCGGGCCGCGATTCCCTCCCGGCCACCTGCCCGCAGGTCGGACCTGCGGAGATGCTCGGGACGGGTGGCCAGCTCGCCATAGAGGACCACGGGGACCCCGAGCTCCTCCCCTATCAGGCCGGCGGCGGTGAGCACCGCGGCGCAGGCGGCACCGCGCTGGCCATCGTCCAGGTAGACAACGGGCATGACGTCGAGTGCCCCCACACGCGGATGAAGGCCGTGGTGGTCTCGCAGGTCAATCCTGGCCACGGCCTCCCGCGCGCCCCCGAGAAGCGCCTCGGGGAGCTCGGCGGGCGACGCCGCGAGGGTGAAGACGCTGCGGTGGTGATCGGTGTCGCCGTGCAGGTCCAGCAGCCGCGCGGGCGCGAAGCCTTGGCCGATGGCCTCGATGACGTCCGCGTCGCGCCCTTCGCTCACGTTGGGCACAGCGAGCAGCAGCGGGGACCCGGCCACGGGGCTAATCTAGACCGACGCGGCTCCGTAGCTCAGCGGTTAGAGCGCGCCACTCATAATGGCGAGGTCCCTGGTTCAAATCCAGGCGGAGCTAT
>JACCZR010000225.1 GCA_013695855.1 Thermoleophilaceae bacterium | reverse complement strand
CAGTTGGCGCAGGCGCGGGCGCCGCGGTCTTCTGGCCCCACGAGGTGCCGGAGCTCTGCGAGGCCGTGGCGGCCGACGGCTGCCTCGGGGCGCTGCTGAACTGCGAGGTGGTGGGAGCCGGCCGGGCACTTGACTTGACGGTCGTCCTGCGGACGGTCGCCTTGCGCACCGGTGCCTTGCGTACCGAGGCGCGCTTGACGGTGGGGCGGCCGGGAATGCCGCCGCCGCGCAGGTAGGTCTCGGGGTTGCGCGCCCTGCCGTCGACGCGTGTCTCGAAGTGCACGTGGGGTCCGGTGCAGTTGCCGCTGCAGCCCACGTAGCCGATCACCTGGCCGGCCCGCACGCGCTTGCTGGAGAGGCCCGCGTAGCGCGACATGTGCGCGTAGCAGGTGGAGAAGCGGCTGGTGTGCTTGATGCAGACCATGTTGCCGTAGCCGCCCTGCGTCCCGCGGGAGCTGATGACTCCGCAGGCCACGGCGCGGATCGCGGTGCCCGTCGGGGCGGCGAGGTCCACGCCGTTGTGGTTGCGTCCGCCACGCGGGCCGAAGGGCGAGGTCTTGATCGCCCCCTTTACCGGCTTGGTCAGCTTTGACGAGCCGCAGGCACTCACCGGCACCGGGGCCTCGTTTGAGCCACCGCGGTCGACGGCGGGCACGTTGCGCGGAAGCTCCGGCGAGCTGTGGCGCTTGGGCGTCGCGCGCCGCTCGGGTCGCGGCGCCCTGCGCTCCTCGCGCTCGCCACCCCGGGCGCGGGCCTTTGCCGGATGCGCGGCTGGTCTGGATGTGGCCGAAGCCTTGCGCATGCGCGGCTCGGCCGAGGCCTTGGGCACTCGCGGCTTGGCCGGGGCGCTCGCCACGGCGGGCGTGGACTTCGGCGCGGGTACAGCGCGCTGCGCGACACCAGGGGCGTCGAGGTCCACGACCGGCCCCGAGCGAGCGGTCGACGACGAAGAGGCGGTGCCCTTCGAAGTGGCGCCGGAGAACAGCGCCTGCCAGGTGGTGGGGTCCACGACGCCGCTCACCGGCAGTCCGGCACGGCGCTGGAAGGCCTTCACCGCACCCTCGGTGATCGGTCCGAAGATGCCGTCGGACTCCACGCCCAGGCCCTTCTGCAGCGCGGCGACCAGGTCGCCTTCGTAGCCGTAGCTAAGCGGCAGGCCGCCTGCGCGGATCTCGATCTGACGCTCACCGCTGGAGGCCTGGGCGCTCGTGTCTTCGCCCGTCGCACCGCCGCCTCCCTGCGCGGCCGAGGCGAAGGGGGCGGCCGGACCGGCCATCATCGCGGTGGCCATTGCGGCCGAGGCGCCCTTGCGACGGGCGACCTCCTTGCGGCCGCGGGCCGCAAGCTCGCGGCGGCGTAGGGAGCGTTCGAGCGACTTCTGCCAGGTCTCGGGCAGCGCCAGGTCACGCTGAAGGGTGCTCATGCGAGTCCGTCTCCTCTTCCGTTATGCCTACGGGGTTAGCTGACGGGCTCGCGCGTGGAAGTCGCGCTACACCACCGCACTGGTGGCGATTCGCCCCCGCGGCCGCTCGGGCCGCAGTGGTTCCCCCGTTCCGCTCGTCCAATGCGAACGGATTCGGCTTTGACTGCTGCAGACGGTACTACAACACGATTTGCAGGAGAAGTTGCGTGGAGCGAGCGGTGCTCAGGCGGTGCGCCAGTCGCGCTCGGCGCGCCGTGGCTTCGGCAGGTAGTTCGCCAGCAGCATCAACCCCAGCCCGTACAGGAGCAGGCCGAGCGCCGCGGGGACCAGCTGTCGGATCCAGGTACTGCGCGAGCCGGTGACCCCGTCGAAGGGCGCCAGCAGCACGTCGTTGGCGTCGTCCACCACCTCACGCACCGGTCCCGACCTGCTCTCGCGCTTCTTCTCGGCGGCGGCGCTGCCGTCTATCCGCTCGAGCTGGACGCTCGAGCCCCGCTGCGCCTCGTCGGTGGCGAAGGCCATGAACCCGAACAGGATGAGCAAGCTGGTCACGACGGCGGCTATGCGAAGAGAGGTGGCCACGTCCACCTAGAATCGGCACGTCCCGTGACCGCCTTGACCGATTCCCGCGACCGGCTGGTCGCCGAGCTGCGGCGGCATGCCCTCGTGGTCGGCGAGGTGACCCTCACCAGCGGGGCTACGGCGCAGTACTACGTGGACGCCAAGCGGGCCATCCTGCGCCCGGCCGGCTTCGGCGCCCTGGGCCGGCTGGTGGCCGGCGAGGCGGCGGATCGCCAGGCCACGGCTGTGGGCGGGCTCACCATGGGGG
>JACCZR010000193.1 GCA_013695855.1 Thermoleophilaceae bacterium | reverse complement strand
CTCGCGAGTCGCGCGGCCGTCTGCGTTGCGCGCGGACGAGCCGCGCCCCGCGCTGTCGGAGTCCCCGCCCCAGCCGCCGACCGCCCAGCCGGTGCCGGCTGAGTCGAGTGCGAAGGAGAGGATCGGGTCCGTCTTCAGGGGACGGTCGTTGTCGGAGCCGAAGAAGGAGCTGCGCTGCTGGTCTGACCAGCCGTCGGCGGTCTCGCGCAGCACGTAGCCGTCTCCCGGCAGGGGGAAGGGCGGCACGATTGGGGGCGGCACGTTCGGGTCGGGGGTGTCGATCAGGTCCGGAGGCGGATAGGGGAGCCTCGGGGCTACCGAGACGACCGCGCGGACCCGCGGACCCGCCCGCACGGCCGCCGCGGCGATCACCGTCGAGTTGGGCAGCGGCTGGTCGGAGAAGCGCCAGGGCGAGCGGGGCCCATCGCGTTCGAGCACGAAGTCGCGACCCGCGGCTATGGCGCCGCCGTCGGGAAGCCCCGCCACGGCGAAGATGCGCGGGCTCGCGGTGCGCACCCGGTCGAGCAGCGCCTTCACGCCGGGGTCCACTCGCCAGCCGCCCCCGCTGTTGATCAGCAGGTCGCCCTCCGCCGCGACGAGCGCCTGCGAGCCGGCGAAGGCGATCTGCGTCAGGTCACGCCCGCGCTGCGCGGCGGGCAGCGTCTCCTGCTCCCAGCTCTTGCCGTAACGCAGCAGGACTCCGCTCTTGCCGACGGCGTAGCCGCGATCGGAGTCGTTGCGGTCGAAGGCGACGTCCATGAGGTTGCCCTCGAAGGCGACCGGGGTGCCGGGGTCGACCTCCCAGAGGTCGGTGTCGGCGTTCCACTGCCACATGGCGCCGATGTCGCCCACGGCGTGGGCGCGGTTGGGCTCGGGCCAGGCCACCCCCCGCAGCGCCGACTTGCTCACCGAGCCGCTGGAGGTCAGCAGGAACTCCCGTTGCCAGCCGCGGCCGGGGATGAAGCGCGCCACACCGCCGTCCGAGCCGGCAGCCAGCGCGCGTGAGCCACGGCGCCCCGGGGTGGCTCCCGGCTGGGGCGTCACGTCGGCCAGGGGCGCGCGCAGGGAGACCGGCCACGCCGGCGGGCGCGGTGGCGGCCCCGAGGTACCCACGCGGACAGGCCCCTCGAGCCAGCCGTCGTCTACGCTCGCGAAGGCTCCGCTCGAGCGGAAGTTGCCACCGCCTCCCGGCCGGCGCTCGAAGGCGTCGTCCGAGTCGTCGGCGAAGCGCAGGTAGGTGCCTCGGTTCGTGCGCTCGTCGCCGCCGGCCTCGAGCCCGTTGGTGATCGCCCTCGTGCCGAAGCCGGGGCCGGCCCAGGCGAAGGATCGATAGCCGTCACGGCTGTTGAAGCGCGCCCCCAGTGGCCGGTCGCACACCGAGGCGTCGCACCACGAGCCCGTCACGCGAGCCGCCTCGCGGCTGTAGAAGAGAGTGAAGTCGCGCGGGACCCCCGAGGCGGTCAGGCGCCCGTCGATCCAGAGCCCGTTGCCGGTCACGGTCAACGGCTGCGCGGCGTCTGCGAGCGGAGCCACTCCCAACACCCCCGACGCCGGGGTCTGCGCGTCCTCGAAGACCTGCGCGCCCAGGTCGGCCTCGCGCCAGCGCGGCTTGCCGTCGGCATCCGTGGATCTCTGCAGCAGGATGACCCCGCGCCGCCGCGGGAGCCCATCGACTCGCTCCGGCTCGCGGGCCAGCGCCCAGGCGTTCGAGGTGCTGGTGGCGCCGAGCGCGATCACCTGCAGATCGACCCCGGCGGGCGCGTCGATGGGCTCGCGCGTCCAGGTGAAGCCGTCGTTGCCCGCGTTGCGCGCATTTCGCAGGATCGCCGGCTGGGGCGCTGGGCCGGAGCCGGCGAACGTCGGCGCGGCGAAGAGGCCGGTGTGCGCCCCGTCGTCGAAGGCGGTGATCGCCACCCTGCCCGAGCCGGCGCCCTCGGCCAGAGCTTCGCCCGGGGCCAGGATGCCGCTCGGCGCAGCGGATCCATTCTCAGGAGGCTCGTCCGGTCCGGGGCGCACCCGGTAGCGGCCTGCGGGATCGCGCGCGAGCACCACGATCTGCGGCGAGTCGCCGGGCCGGTCCGCGGGCGCCTGGGCGGGGCGTTGGGTGTCACGGCCCACGAGCACGCCACCCCCGCGCGGGGTGGTCCGGGCCGACAGCTCGTTCGCGCTGAACCCGCGGTAAGGCCGACCGCCTTCGTCGAGGGGCGTCTCGTAGACCTGCCAGCCGGTGACGGAGGTGTGGCGCAGGAAGACGAGCTGGGACTCGGGGCGGGTCGAGCTGGTCGGGCCGAACTCCAGGGCCCTGGCTCCCGCTCGGACCGACCCCACGGTCAGCGGCAGCTGGCGGTACCCCCAAGCTTCGCCCGCTGTGCCCTGGGGCGCCGAGCCCATCAGCGTCATCTCGGGATCGGCCGCCCCCAGCAGGGGGAGCGCACGCACCCGCGGGGCTGAGCTCTGCCCGAGGCCCTCGGCCACTAGGGCCAGGCTCGTCGCGGCGACTGCGAGCAGCAGGGCGATGAGCACACGGCGGCGTCGCGGCTGGGGCTGTCGGGAGCTCATCGTCCGCGGGGCTGGGGCAGAGCCCGCGCGCGGAAGGCGAGGCGCGTCGGGTAGCGGCGCAGGTTCACCCGCATGACCAGCTTGGCCCGCCCTCGGCGGAACGTCTTCTTGCGCGACCTGGCCACCGTGCGGCCGCGGCGCTTGCCGATCAGCTGCACCCGCGCCCGGCGGGTCAGCGTGAAGCTGACGATCAGCCGCCGGCCGCGACGGCTCGAGCGCACGCGGCGGATGAGCGCCGGCGTGCGCCTGACCTCGGGCTCTCCTTCATCGGTCTCGGTCAGGGGGCGATCGTCCACCGGCGGTGGGGCGAACAGCTGCGAGTCGTCAGCCGGGGCCGTGTCGGGAATCGACTGCTCGGCGGCCTCGTTGGGGCGGAAGTCGATCGTCCGCTGCCAGGCGGGGTCGGTGTTGCGCGGGTAGGCCGTGCCGTCGGTGTAGTGGAACAGCCAGCCGGCCTGCGTGACCATCCAGCCCTCGTTGGGGCCGCTGAACGCGATGCGCGCTGCGCTCCCGCGCCCGGCGCCGCTCACTGGCAAGCTGGTGGTGGTCACGCTGCCGTTGGCCTCTATGCGCGCGACCTTGGCCTTGACGTTCGTGCTGCGGCGATCCGCGAAGGGCACCGAGGTCGTCCAGGCCGTGCTGGTCCCCGGCACCGCGGCCACGTCGGTGAAGCGCTCGGTGGAGCCGAACGACGCGGGGGGGAGCGGAACCTCCGAGAAGGCGCCGCCGCTCACCTGGCGCGCGGCGAGCGGCGGGCGCGCCACCGAGC
>JACCZR010000173.1 GCA_013695855.1 Thermoleophilaceae bacterium | reverse complement strand
GGGCTCGCGCAGTCGCGGGTAGGGGCCCACGGCGGTGGCCCGCGGCCCCCCGCCGGGCTGCGAGAGCTCCGCCACGGTCCGCAGGCCCGGATACACGGGCGAGCCGCCCCCGGGCACCCCTCCCTTCCCGCTCGCCCCACTGCTCTCGGCCCGCGGCGCCGCGCCTACGGCGGTCACGCCCAGGACGGCCACCGCCGCGGTGGCGATCAGGAGGGCAGACAGAACTAGGGCACGCACCACCACGCCCCAAGGGTAAGTGCTCCCCGCCGTGGGGGGATGGGTGAGACACCGGTCAGAACGAGCCGCCGGGCCACGGCGCTCCGCGGTAGCGCTCGAGCACAGGCCCGGGTGGTGGAGCGACGTGCGAGAAGAGATCGGTCTTGACCACGGTGCCACCGAACAGCCGCAAGAAGGGGTCGTCGCCGAGGTGGCGATCGTCGGTGACCACGGTGATGGCGCCCGCGCAGCGCGACTCGTCGACGGCGAGGGTCGTCAGGCAGACCAGCGAGGAGCCCAGCAGCGGGATCCACCACGCCATCGCGTCTTGGCGCACGCCCTGCACGACCGGGTCGTCGAAGGGCACGGTCGCGTCCTCGTCGGGCAGCGCACACACATGAGCCAGCGCTCCGCGGGCCGGCTCACCCTCGAGACAGAGCCGGTCGACCACCAGGCGCCGGCCTCCTCCCTCCTCGAGCGAGAGCGAAGCGCCGTCGAAGAACAGCTCTCCCCTCTGGCTCAGGCCGGGGCCCAGTCGTCGCGGATGCCATGAGAGATCGCCCGCAGGTCGGCCACCAGCTCGGATGTGGTCGGACGCCCCAGGAACCAGTTGCCGTCGTAGCGGCTGTGGATCGTCAGGTCGGGGAAGAGGCAGAAGACGACCGGCAGGTAGGGGTGGTGGACGGTGTCGGCCTCCTCGAGCAGTCCCAGCCGGTCCAGCCAGTGGCGCTCGTGGTCGGAGAGGAACAGGAAGCGCGCGCCCAGCCCGGCGCGGAAGGCCGCCTGCACCTCGGGCGGATCGACGCTGACGACCACGAGCCGGGCGTAGGCCACCTCCAGCTCGGCCTGCAGCTCCACGAGCCTGCCCATGTAGCGCTGCTCCTTGGGGCACCACCAGCCGCGCGAGAACGAGAGGACCACCGGATCCCCCCCGGCCACCTCGGAGAGGAGCCGCGGGCGTTCGGTGTGGTCGGGCAGGTCGAGGTCCGGGAAGGCCGACCCGGGAGCGAGTTCGGGCATGGGTCAGCCCACCAGCCCGCGCTCGCGCAACATGAGCAGCGCCTCGTCGCCCCGCTCGTCCACCGTCTGGCGGCCCACCCATTCGACCAGCTCTCCCATGCCCTGCTCAAAGGGTACTGTCGCGTCGAAGCCCAGCAGCTCTCGGGCCCGGGCCGTGTCGGCGAAGCAGTGGCGGATGTCCCCCGCGCGGAACTCTCCGGTGACCTCGGGCTCGAGGCCGGGGGCGAGCGCGGCGCCGAGCAGGCCCGCCAGCTCGGCGATCGTCAGCCGGCGCCCCGTGGCCACGTTGATCGCGTGGCCGGGAGCGGCGGGCGCATCGAGGGCGGACAGCGTGGCGCGCACCACGTCGGAGACGTGCACCAGGTCGCGGATCTGCGCGCCGTCCTCGAACACCAGCGGCCTGCGCCCCGAGAGCAGGCGTGCCGCGAAGATCGCCGCCACGCCCGTGTAGGGATTGCCCAGCGCCTGGCGCGGCCCGTAGACGTTGAGGTATCGGAGAGCCACGGTCTCCAGCGAGTAGGCCCGGCCGAGCAGCAGCGTCAGCTCCTCCTGGTCGCGCTTGGTGACCCCGTAGACGCTCGCGGGGCGCAGCGCGTCGTCCTCGGTGGTGGGGACGGGATCCAGGACCGTGCCGCAGCGGGGGCACAGCGGCTCCCAGCGGCGCTCTCGAAGCTGGTCGAGCGTCCGGGCCGGCCCGGCGACTCGACCGTGAAGGGCGCAGCGGTACGCGCCCTCGCCGTAGACCACCATCGAGGAGGCCACGACCGCCCGGCGCACCCGGTCGCGCCGGGCGAGCAGCGCCTCGAGCAGGTTCGCGGTCCCGCCCGAGTTGACGTCCACCGCCGAGCGGACGTTGACCATCGACTCGCCGTTGCCCACCGTGCCGCCGAGGTGCAGCACGCGGTCGACGCCCTCGAGCGCGCGGTCCACGGCGTCGCGGTCGCGCAGGTCGCCGACCAGCAGCTCCGCCTCCCCGTTGAGGTGGTCGGGCGGCTCGCCGCCGGGGTGGGCCAGCGGGTCGAGGCTGTCGAGCACGCGCACCCGCTCCCCGCGGGCCAGCAGCTCGTCCACCAAGTGGGACCCGATGAATCCCGCGCCGCCTGTGACCAGCACGGCGCTCACCAGATCGTGCTCAGCAGCAGCTCGGAGGCGAGCGCCTGCACGGCCAGCGCGGCGAGCACTGCCGGCAGCGCGCGCGAGGGCAGAAAACGGGCGGCGGCCAGGCAGGCGAAGGGCACGAGGAAGAGGTAGATGCGCTCGGTCTCCGCCTTGGTGAAGCCGAGCACGGCGGCGCAGAGCAGGACCGAGAACAGCCCGAGGGCCACGGCATCGCGTTCGCCAAGCGCCCTCAGGGCCAGCCAGGCAGTGGGCAGTCCGAGTGTCACGAGAAAGGCAACCCCGCTGCCGAAGGCCCAGAACGCGTAGGGGCGGGTGCTCGCTATCCCCTCGTGGTACACGGTCTCGGCGGCACCGAGCGCGCCGAGCGGATCGTATCCCGTCGCGAGGTGCAAGAGGGCATAGCCCACCACGAGCGCCGCTGCGCAGCCGAACGCCAGCGCCAGCGCCGCTCGCCGGCCCTCACGCCGCGCGGTGACCACCGCCGCGAGCGCCCCGAGGCCGAGGTTCGCCCAGGAGAAGAACGACGCCGCGGCGAACGCCGCGGCGCCGAGCACGCGCAGGCGGCCGCGCAGGGCGAGCAGCCCGAGCGCGACCAGCAGGCCAAGCGTGGCGTACAGGGCGTCGGCCGAGGTGGCGCCGAATAGCACGGCCGACGGGGCGAGGACGTAGAGCAGCGCGGCCAACCGCGCCGGACGTTCGTCGAGCAGCGAGCGTCCGAGGGCATAGGTCAACGGCACCGACAGCACGCCGACCCCGATCGTCAAGGCGGCCATTCCCTGCGCGGATTCGATGCCGAGCAGGTGCAGAACGGAGAGGAGACCGGGCGGGTGGCCCACGGAGTTCACGGTGAGCGAGGGGCCCACCTCGGCGAAGGTGTCGAGGAAGAAGCGAAGGCCGAAGTCCAGTGCCGGGAGCGTTGGGAGGTACTCGTTGGCCGCCTCGACGTTCGGCTCGGCGTACACCGCCCACAGCCCGGGTGGACCCTCACGCGCCATCCCGAGCGCCAGCCGCAGCGCCAGCCCGAGCCCGAGCAACGAAGCGGCGAAGGCGGCCGGGTGCAGCTCCTCGGAGAGCAGGCGCGGGCCCACGAGCACGGCGACCACCAGCGCGAGCGCCGCCACCAGCGCGTACGGTCCCGCATGCGGCGCCCAGCTCGCGAGGAAGGGAGCGAGCGGAGTGCCCAGGTCGACTCCGGAGGCCGTGAGGCCCAGGCCCGCGGCGACGGTGCAGGCGGCCAGGAAGGCGCCGGTCCAGGGCACCAGCGTGCGCGCCGGCAGCGAAGGCTCCAGGGGCAGGGCGGGCCGGGCGCTCACCAGCCGG
>JACCZR010000171.1 GCA_013695855.1 Thermoleophilaceae bacterium | reverse complement strand
GGGCTCGCGCGCCGGGCTCGCTGACGGCTCGGGCCTGAGCCGCCGCAACCGCGCTTCGCCGCGCAGCGTGGTGCGGCTCCTGGTGGGCATGCGCAAGCGCGCCGAGGGCGCCGCGTACACCGAGTCGCTGGCGGTGGCCGGCCGCAACGGCACGCTGCGCCGGCGCATGCGCAGCGGCCCGGCCCGCCGCCGCTGCCGGGCAAAGACCGGCACGATCTCGGGAGTCAGCGCCCTGTCGGGCTACTGCCGCGCCCGCTCGGGCCAGGTCTACGCGTTCTCGTTCCTGATGAACGGCGTCTCCCCGATAGGGGCCCGCCGACTGCAGGACCGGATGGCCCAGGCCATCGCCGGCGTTCGCCAGTAGCCGCGGGCGGGCACGAGGTATTTCTGGTCTACCCGTCGCTGCAGTGATGCTCGCCCGTCGAGGTCCTCCAGGGAGATCGACTTCAAGAATCGCCCTCCAGCAGCGCCACCAGCGCCTCCTCGTCGAGGATCTCGGTGCCCAGCTCCCGGGCCTTGGTGAACTTCGAGCCCCCCGGATCTTCGCCGGCCACCAGGTAGTCGGTGTTCTTTGACACCGAACCCGTGACCTTGCCCCCGGCCTCCTCGATGCGCTCGGTCGCCTTCTCCCGCGACATGTCCGGCAGTGTGCCCGTTATCACGAATGTCCTGCCCGCCAGCGGCCCTTCGGTGCCGGGCGCGGGGCCGGTCTCCTCGAAGTGCAGGCCGTGCTCGCGCAAGCGGGCGATCAGCTCGCGGGTGCGCTGCTCGGAGAGGGTCTCGACGATGGTCTCGGCCAGCACGGGGCCGATGCCCGGCGCCTCGGTCACCTCCTCGGGCGCGGCCTCGAGCAGGGCGTGCATCGTACGGAAGTGGGCCGTCAGGTTGCGGGCGTTCACGTAGCCGATGCCGGGGATCCCCAGGGCGTAGAGGACGCGGCCGAAAGGCACTTGCTTGGAGCGCTCGACGGAGGCCACCAGGTTGCTGGCGGAGATCTCACCGAAGCCTTCCAGCGAGGTGAGCCTTCCCTCGTCGAGTTCGTAGATGTCGGCCACATCGGAGATCAGGCCGTCGGAGAGAAAGCGCCGCGCGTTCTCCTCGCCCAGGCCGTCGATGTCCATCGCTCCCTTCGAGACGAAGTGCTTGACCGCCTGGAAGACCTGCCCGGGACAGCCGGCGCGGTTGGGGCAGATGGTCCACACCCCACCCTCGGGCTTGATCGTCGGTGTAGCGCAGGAGGGACACTCGCTCGGGGGCTCGGGCACGGGCGACCGCTTCCTGCGACGCTGGGCGCCCGGCGTCGGTGAGACCACCTGCGGGATCACGTCGCCCGCGCGCATCACGATCACCTCGTCGCCGTCGCGCACGTCCTTGCGGCGCAGGTCCTCTTCGTTGTGCAGGGTGGCGAGCTTCACCGTCACCCCCGATACCTGGACCGGCTCGAGTGATGCGAACGGAACCATGTGGCCCGTCCGCCCGACGTTCCACATCACGCCCTTGAGCGTGGTGGTGGCGGTCATCGGGGCGAACTTCCAGGCGATCGCGCCGCGCGGCTCGCGGCCCACCACCCCCAGCCGGCGCTGGAGCGCCAGGTCGTCGACCTTCACCACCACGCCGTCGGTCTCGTAGTCCAGGGCGTCGCGGCGCTCCTCCCAGGCCACGCATGCCTCGACCACGGAGGGCACATCGTCGTGGCGCTCGATCTCGGGATTGACCCGGAAGCCATGCTGCTTCAGCCACTCCAGCGACTCCCACTGGGTCTGGAGCTCGATCCCCTCGAGGGCGCCCACGCTGTAGGACCACATGGAGAGCGGCCGCGCTGCGACCAGCTCGGGGTCCAGTTGGCGGATCGTGCCCGCCGCCGAGTTGCGGGGGTTGGCGAAGGTGGGCTCGCCGGCCTCGGCGCGCTGCTCGTTGAGCCGGGCGAAGGCGCTGCGCGGCATGTAGGCCTCGCCGCGCACCTCGAGCAGCGGCGGGGCGTCGTCGATCCGCAGCGGTATCGCCTTGATCGTGCGCAGGTTCTGAGTCACGTCCTCGCCCACCCGGCCGTCACCTCGGGTGGCTCCTCGCACCAGCATGCCGTGCTCGTAGACCAGGGAGATGGCCAGGCCGTCGACCTTGGGCTCGGTCACGTAGCGGATGTCCGCGTCGTCTACCTCCTCCTTCTGCAGCCGGCGGTCGGTGCGCTGGACCCACGCCTCGAGCTCCTCCTCGTTGCGCGCGTTGGCCAGCGAGAGCATCGGTTGCAGGTGCTCGGCGGCCTCGAACCTGTCGAGCGGCTTGGCCCCCACCCTCTGCGTGGGTGAGTCCGGCGTGAGCAACTCGGGGTGCGCAGCCTCGATGTCGCGCAACTCGTTGATGAGCGCGTCGTACTCGGAGTCGGATACCTCCGGGTCGTCGAGGACGTAGTAGCGGTGGTTGTGGTGCTCGAGCTCCCTGCGAAGCTCGGCCGCCCGCTCTTGCGGGTCGCGCCGGAGCGCAGGCCGGGCGTCGGCCGGCCGAGCACCGCCGCTCGATCCCCTCTCGGGCTTGCTCACACCTCGCGGGCGGCGGGACGCACCAGCGCCTCGAGGTCGAAGCCCCCGAGGGCCTCGATCCCCGCCTGGTCGGTCAAGTCGAAGTGCAGCGGCGTGACGGCGATCCGGCCCGCAGCGACGGACGCGAAGTCCGTTCCCTCCTCCTCGTGGTAGCCGGGCTGGGCGCCGTAGATCCGGTAGTGCTTGCGCCCGTCAACTTCCTCGGCCAGCTCGAGCTGGTCGCGGTAGATGCGCTTGCCCAGGCGGCAGGCCTCGGCGCCCTTGGCCTCTCCGGCGGGGGCGTTGACGTTCAACAGCGTGCCCTCCGGCATCGGCACCTCGTCGAGACGGTCGACGATCGCCGCGGCGAAAGCGGCTCCCTGGGCGAAGTCGTCCTCGTCCCAGCTCGACGGCCCGGTCCATGCGTCCAGGCGTCCGCGCTCGGCCTGCTGGGAGACCGCCACGGCGGGCAGGCCCAGCACGACCCCCTCGAGCGCGGCGGCCACCGTGCCGGAGTAAGTGATGTCGTCGCCCAGGTTCGAGCCGTGGTTGATCCCCGAGACGATCAGCTCGGGCTGGAAGGGGATGAGCCCGAGCGTCCCGAAGCGCACGCAGTCGACCGGCGTGCCGTCGGTAGCGAAGCCCGTCGTGCCGTCGCCGAAGTCCACCTCCTCGACGCTGAGAGGCTTGCGCGTCGTGATGCTCCGGGCCATCGCCGAGCGGTTGGAGTCCGGCGCGATCACGCCCAGCTCGATGTCGGGGACCTCCAAGAGCGCCCGCCGCATGGCGTTCAGGCCGGTCGCGCTGATGCCGTCGTCGTTGGTGAGCAGGACCTTCATCTCTGGCTGAGGCTAGTCGTAGCCCACCGCCTCCAAGCAGAGGCCGTGCGCCGGCGCGGTGTCGGCAGCCTCGACGCGCGGGCGGCCGTCAAGCAGCCGCTCGAAGGCCTCCCTCTCCATTCTCCCAGAGCCCACCCAAAGCATCGTCCCGACCAACGTGCGCACCATGCTGCGCATGAAGGTGTCGGCCTCGATCCAGTACTCGAGCACGTCACCGTCTTCGCGCCACTCCGAGCGCAGCACTTGCCGCGTGAAACGCTCGTGGTAGGTGTCGGTCGGAGTGAAGGCGGTGAAGTCGTGCGTGCCAGCTGCGGCCCCGGCGCAGTCGTGGAGTGCCTGGCGTTCGAGTGGCCTGCGCCAATGCAGGCTGGCGCGGCGGTCCAGGGGCGAGCGGGCCGTGCGCGACACGACCCGGTAGCGGTAGGTGCGCGAGCTCGCGTCGCGCCGGGCGTCGAAGCCCTCGGGCGCGGCGTGGGAGGCGAGTACCGCGACGTCGTGCGGAAGCAGCGCGTTCAGCCGGGCGACCGCGATCGGCTCGCCCGCGTGGCTGGCCACCTGCCCGCGAGCGTGCACACCCGCGTCGGTGCGCCCCGCCACGGTGAGCGTAACCGGTGCGCGCAGGACAGTGGCCAGCGCCTCCTCGAGGGTCTCCTGCACGGTACGCCGGCCGGGCTGGCGGGCCCACCCGCCGAAGTCCGTCCCGTCGTACTCGATGAGCAGCCGGGCGGCCAGGGGATCAGCCGGGGCGGCGGGCCACGATCACCGCGAAGTGGCCCTCGACGGAGAAGGGCCGGTCGCCTCCGGCCCAGCCCCGCGCCATCTCCACCATCTCCTCGCGCATCTGCGCGTAGCGGTCCGGGGGCATGCTCTCCTTGGCCGCGGCCTGGGTGGGGGCGTGGCGTTCCATCATGGCCACGAAGTGCTCGGGGGACTCTCCCTCCCAGGGCAGCGTGGCCTGCGTGACCTCGATGCTGCCGGCCAAGCCCTCGAAACGCTCGCGGACCACGTCCTCGCGCGACCACTCCTCGATGCCGGGCGGGGTCTCGGCGCCCGGCTCCGGCGGCGGTGCATAGCTGCGGCCGATGCGGAACATGTCGTAGCTCGGCCCCTTGTCGAGCCAGGCCGTCATCCCCACCGTGCCGCCCGGTCGCACAACCCGGAACATCTCCTCGGCGGCCACGCGCGGGCGCGGCGCCAACATCGCCCCGAAGACCGAGCCGACGCAGTCAAAGCGCGCGTCCTCGAACGGCAGGTCCTCGGCGTCGGCCTCGACCCACTCGACGTCCACCCCTTCGGCCTGGGAGCGCTCGCGCCCGGCAGCCACCATCCCCGGGGCGATGTCGGCGGCCACCACGCTCGCCCCCTCTTCTGCGCAGATGACCGCGAGGTTTCCGTCACCCGCCGCGTTGTCGAGCACCTCCTGGCCGGCGGAGACCGCGCACGCATCGGCCAGCACGCGCGCGGCGGGGCGCAGCATCTCCGAGAGGCCCGAGTACTCGCCCTTGCCCCAGGTCTCGGCGGCCTGGGCCTTCAGCTTCGCCACGTCCACGGTGGCGATCCTAGAACGCCGAGCGTGCGGTGCTCGCTCGATCAACGATCGAGCTGCGCTCCTGCGCTGGAGCCGGGCCTAGAGGCCGGGCGGGTGGCGCACGACGTAACCGCCGCCGGTCTGGCGGGGCCCGCCCCAGCGCGAGCCGCTCTGGCGACGGGCGCTGGTGTCGAAGCGCCGGCCGTTGATCGTCATGTACATGTGACCGGAGGTCGCGTAGATGGTGATGTGCTTGCCTGGCCCGGGCGCGCCGTAGCTCCTGAACGCGCCCGAGGCCATCGGTGCGGACAGCAGCCCTCCGCCGTGCAGGGCGTACGAGACCGAGCCGGAGCAGTCGTACGCGCTGTCGTTGAACGAGCCGTGGCCGCCGCCGTAGCGGTAGGGCTTGCTCGCGATCCGATTGGCCGCCGCGAGGACGCGCGCCACGGTGGACGAGCCACCTGCTCCGCCTCCCCCGCCTCCCGATCGCCGGCGGCGCTGGGGACGGCTTAGCTTGAGCGTCTTGCCGGGGCCCAGGCGCAGCGCGCGCCGGGTGGCGGGACCGGCCACGCCGTCCACGGGAAGGCCCTTGCTCTTCTGAAAGCGGCGAAGCGCCTTCTCGGTGGCCGGGCCGAAGGCTCCGTCGGGCGACAGCCCGAGGGCAGCTTGCAGCGCGCGGACGCCTCCGCCGCGGCGGGCGCTGCGGGCGCTTGCGAAGCGAGTGCGCGGCTTGGCGGTCCGGCTCCGCTTGTGCCTGCGCTTGGCCGGGCGCTCGCGCTTGAGCACCCTGCCGGAGCGAAGCTTGAGAGCGGCGAGGGTTCGCGGGCCGGCCACGCCGTCCACCGACAGACCGCGCTCGCGCTGCCAGCGGCGCAGGGCCTTCTCGGTCGCGGGACCGAAGTCGCCGTCGGAGGACAGGCCGAGCGCCGCTTGGAGGGCGCGTACGCCACCACCGCGGCGCTTGGGGGCCGCGGTCTTGGTGTTGGTGGTCACACGGCGCTTGCTCGCGCGGGTCACCTTCGGACGCAGGCTCGCGGCCACGGGCAACTCGACCGTCTCGGCTGACGCCTCGGCGCCCTGCCGGCGCGGGAGGGCGGGAATCTCGGTCGAGCCCCCTCGCGAGGTGGCCGTCGAGCTGGAGGGCGCCGCGGGCTTGGGCTGGGGCACGCGGGGCTTCTCGGACTTCGCCGTGGCTCGCGCGCCGTCGACCACCTCAGCGGTCCTCGCGCCCGTGGCGCCCGTGCCGGTGCCTTGGTCACTACCGCCC
>JACCZR010000088.1 GCA_013695855.1 Thermoleophilaceae bacterium | reverse complement strand
GCCTCCGTGTAGTTCGGCACCCCGCTGGTGTGGTTGAGCAGCTGGCGCAGCGTGACGTTGCGCCAGGCGAGCGGCAGGCTCGGCACTCGCTGGCCGATGGTGTCGTTCAGCCTGAGTTGCCCGCGCTCCACCAGCAGCAGGGCCACCGCCCCGCTGAAGGCCTTCGATGTGCTGGCCAGGCGCATGTGGTCGGTCGAGCGGATACGCCGCCGGGTGCCCGCGATGGCCCGCCCACCATTGAGGAAGGTCCTGCGCTTGCCGCGCTGCACCGTGATGGCGATCCCAGGCGGCCCGTTGGGCGTCCTCAGCAGACGCGAGGCCTCCCGCTGGAGCGCACGATCGGCGCCGGCGGCCGGCCCGGCCGACGCCATGGGCGCGGAGACCGTTCCCAGAGCGGCGAACGCGGCGAGCGCGAAGACGAGGCGAAGCAACCTCACGAGCGTGGACCCTAAGCGGCGGCTGGACGCCAGATCTCCGGACCCGTGGTCCGTTCGGGACCCCGGCGGGGGGTCGTCGCCCGCCCGTGGAGCCGCTAACGTGAGAGCTTCACTTGGTCGCCCGTCTGGTTGTTCACGTCCCTCCTCCTCTCGCGCGGCTTTCCTCCGAGAGGGACGAAGACCGGAAGGCCTCTTGACCGCAGAAGCATCAGTCGTCGCTCCGCGCGAGCACGCCGACCTCCAAACCCTCTCGAACGAGATGGTGCGCCTCTACAAGGAGCAGTTCGGGCGCGGACCCACCAAGGCGGTGTCCCACTTCGCCGGTTCCGACACCCTGATCTGCACCCTGGAGAACACCCTTACGCCCGCCGAGCGCAACCTGGCCGCCTTGGGCGAGCACCAGCGGCTGCGCGATGTACGGCTGTTCTTCCAGCACGTCACCGAGGACCAGTTCGTGGAAGCGGTCGAGCGCACCACCGGACGCAAGGTACGCGGCTTCATCAGCGGCATCGACACCACCAAGGACATCTCAGCCGAGGTCTTCTACCTCTATCCGGTCAGCCGTTAGATGTAGTACATCGTCAGCCCGTCCCGCGGCAGAGCCGGACTTCGCTCCAGCATGCGGCTTTCGACCGCCGGGCGACCGCTCGGGACCGCCCGTGCCCGGATATGGACTGTCGCGCTACTGTCGCGCGGGACCTCCCATCAGCTTCGCGATCTACTGGTTCGGGTTCCGTACTCAGGAGGCAGTCGACGCCGCCCCATCTCCTGTGATCGCCCCGGCCGGGTCGTCACGGGTCACGACTACCCGTCCTACCGTGCCCGTGTCCGGGAAGGACGCCTGCGAGAACTGCGGTGCCACTGGCCTCCGCGGCCTTTTCTGCCCTAACTGTGGAGCGGCGCAGGCGTTGACGTGCTCGAGCTGTGGCAAGCACGGTCTGTCGAGCCCATTCTGCCCCGATTGTGGGGCGGCCACCTACAAGCCCCCTGTGCCTTGACCAGGTACAGCCAACAAAGCACTATTAGGCGTCCTGGCAGCGGCCTTACGCGACGGGCGGTGGTGCTCCGCTCACGATCCGGAGCTGCCCGCAGCCATCCGCTTCGGCAGCTCCGAGCAGGCCGCCGGGGCCGCCACCGGTGTCGATCGCCGCACGCCTTCGGTGACCGAGCAGATGCGCGAGCGCGTCGAGGCTGAGGCGGAGGCGATCGCTCACCACTGGCCGATCTCCGCGCGAAGGCGCTGCACCTCGCGCCGCAGAGCGCGCGTCTCCCTCGCCTCGGGCGACCCGGGGTCGTCGCCGAGCGAACGCGCCAGAGCCTCGGACTTCTCTTCGCGATCGAGCTGTTCCGAAAGCGACGGAGGCGGACCTGGGCGGGTAAGCAGCTCGTCTCCCTCCTCGACGCGCTCGACCACGCGCCGGTGCGCGATCGCCGCGTCGGTCTCGGCGATCTCCAGCCGCTCGTGCGCTTCGTCGAGCGCTAGCCGATGGCCTTCGTTGTCGGGATCACCACGGTGCGCGCGCTCCAGGACCTCGACTTCGCTTCGCGCCTTGGCGGTCTCGCCCCTGGCTCTGGCCTATGGCGAAGGCCACCACGACGCCCGCCGCGATGAGCAGGACAGCGAGCGAGAAGAGGAGCACGGGCTTGACGGGGAACCCTCGCCGGCCCGGAGCGGCCATCGGCTCCTCGGGCGGCGTCCCCGTCTCGGGCTCGACCCTTTGCACACCGCTCTCGCCGTCCCCGTCCGGAGTGAGGGAG
>JACCZR010000072.1 GCA_013695855.1 Thermoleophilaceae bacterium | reverse complement strand
CCCTCACAGGACCCGTCAGCAGTAACCGAAGTAGGCGCCCACCAGTTCCGCAACCACTTCGGCTATTACCTCGAGCGGGCCGCCGCCGGGGACGAGATCCGGGTCAGCCGCCACGGCCGGAAGTTCGTGAAGCTCAGCCGCGGCTAGCACTCGCGGCCAAGGCAGCCACCCGCTCGGCGATCGCCGGCGCCTGGTCCTCGGGCAGGAAGTGATTGGCGGGCACAGTGTGGATCTCGTCCAGTCCGGCCGCTCGGCGGGCCTGCTCGCCCTGGACGGACACTTTGAGAGCCGGATCGTGCTCGCCCCACACCACCTGGACCGGGTAGGGGCCCCGCATGGAGGACGCGTAGAGGTCGCGCTTCTCGACCGTGCGCTCGAAGCCGCGCATCACCCGAAGGAACGAGCGCCCGCCGTCAACGCGCTTGAGCAGCTCCAGATGGGCATCGACCTCGGCGCGGGGCACGGCGCGGTGGTTACGCACTCCCGCGTAGTGGTACAGGGCCCGCCAGGTCGGGCGGGTCATCGTGCGCAGCCAGGCGAAGCGCACACCCCGGATCGCGAACGGCTCCATCATCCACGGCCGCTTGAAGGTGTCGGCTTCGATGATCGTGTTCAGCACGGTCAGCGACAGCACGCGCTCGGGCGCCGCAGCGGCCAGCTCGAACCCGACCGGCCCGCCGATGTCGTGGACCACCAGGTGGAAGCGCTCCAACTCCAGAGCGTCGACCGCGGCGTGCGCGAAGCGCCCCAGCCCCGTCCAGGTGTAGTCGAGCGCCGGCCCCCGGTCGGCGAAGCCCAGGCCGGGTAGGTCGAACGCAACCCCGCGCAGGCCCCTTGCGGCCAGCTCGGGCAGGAGCCTCCGGTACAAGAAGCAGGACATCGGTACGCCGTGCAGGCAGAGGACCGGCTCGCCCGACCCCTCCTCGCGGACGAAGCTGCGGATGCCGGCGGCGTCGAAGGGGCGGCCCAGGCTGCGGTGCCGCTCCATCACATCGCGCCCGGTCACGCGCCGATGTTAGACCCCGTTCATCTTGCCCATGCAATGCTTAGGCAGATGCAAGACGAGGGACTGTCGCTGGGCGATGCGGCGCGCGCCATCGGCGTCAGCGCCGACACGCTGCGCCGCTGGGAGCGGGCCGGGAAGCTCTACACCGAGCGCGACGCGGCGAACCGGCGCCGGGTCCCCGCGAGGGAGGTGGAACGCCTCGCGCGCCGCCCGGCCCGGCACAAGGCCGGGGATTCGCTCTCGGCCCGCAACCGGTTCCCCGGCGTGGTGCGCTCGGTGGAGGCAGACGGCGTCATGGCCCTGGTCGAGATCCAGGCGGGTCCCCACCTGGTGACCGCCGCGGTCACACGGGACGCCGTCGACGAGCTTGGACTCGCCGAGGGGGTCCCGGCCGTGGCAACGGTCAAGGCGACATCGGTGATGGTTGACCGGGCGTGAGGCGGCCGGCGCTCGCGTGCCTGATCGCCTTCGCGGCCGTGATCGGCGCCGGCTGCGGGGCCGAGGGCTCGAGCGATTCGAGTCGCCCGCGTCTCACGGTCTCGGCCGCGGCCTCCCTCACCGAGGCCTTCGACGCCCTGAAGCGCGACTACCCGGCCGCCGACCTGCGCTTCTCGTTCGCGGGCTCGGACGAGCTCGCTGCCCAGATCCGCCGGGGCGTGAAGCCCGACGTGTTCGCGGCCGCCAACACGAAGCTGCCTGACGCGCTCGCCGGGGAGGGGCTCGTGGAGCAGCCGGTGGTCTTCGCCACCAACGAGCTGGTGCTCGCGGTCCCCGCCGAGGGCGCAGAGATCTCCTCGCTCGAGAACCTGGAGCAGCCGGGCCTGAAGCTGGCCGTCGGCTCGGAGTCGGTGCCCGTCGGCGAGTACACGCGGGCGGTGCTCTCCCGCCTGGGCGGCACGCGGTCGCGGGCCGTGCTGGCCAACGTGCGCTCGGAGGAGCCCGACGTCAAGGGCGTGGTCGGGAAGATCGCGCAGGGCGCGGTCGATGCCGGCTTCGTCTACCGCAGCGACGTCGACGCCGCCTCCGGCCGGCTGAGAGCGATCGACCTGCCCCGCGGGCTCGGGCCGCGGGTCTCCTACGGCGTGGCGGTGGTGAAGGGGAACAAGCAGCCCGCAGCCGCCCGGGGGTTCGTGAGGAGCCTTCTCGACGGCCAGGGCCGCAC
>JACCZR010000041.1 GCA_013695855.1 Thermoleophilaceae bacterium | reverse complement strand
GCCCCGAGGAGGCTGCGCGCGGGGAGCGGCTGTTTGCGGCGGCCGACGCCGCTCGCCAAGGCGGCCGAACCGAGCAGGCGCTTCGCTTGCTCGCCGCCGCGCTTGAGTGTACGAGTGACTCCCGGCTGCGGGGAGCGATCCAGCACGCGCGCGGGCGCATCGAGCTCTTTCGCGGTCGGGCGCAGACCGCCCGTGAGTTGCTGGCGACCGAAGCAGCCAACGTCGAGTCGCTCGACCCGGACCTGGCGGCAAGCATGCTGGCCGACGCGGCGCTCGCAGCCCTGCTCGCCGGCGACGCGGAGGGCGCAGTGGAGATAGGGCGGCGAGGCCAAAGGGCGATGTGGGCGCAGGGAGGTGTAGCCGAGCTGATCACGAAGCTGATCCTCGGGACCGCTCTCTACCGGGTCGGTCAGGCGCACGAGGGGCTTCAGCTTGTCCTGTCCGCGGCGGCGATCACCGAAGGCGAGCACGGGAGGCGACTCGAGGCGGAGTACCTCGTTCACGCCGCACACGTCCTCACGTGGGCCGGCGAGCACGGGCGGGCCCGGGTGCTCCTGCGCAGGGTGATCGATGAGATTCGCACCGCCGGCGCCCTTGGTCTGCTGCCCTTTGCCCTCTACGCCTCCTCTGGCCTCGATATTCGTACCGGCCGCTGGACCTCGGCGTATGCGGACGCCTCCGAGGCGGTCCGCCTCGCCTCGGACACCGACAATCCCTTCTGGCGCTGCCACGCCCTCGGCTGCCTCGCGCTCGTCGAGGCCGGCCAAGGCCGCGAAGAGGAGTGTCGCGCTCACGCCTTCGAGGCGCTCGCGCTCGCCGGCTCGCTCGACACCGAGTACCCCCGCGAGATCGGCGACGCCCTCGGCCTGCTGGAGCTCGGGCTCGGCCGCCCCGACGAGGCGATCGGCCATCTCGAGCCGGTGACGCGGATCACGGTCGAGGAGGCCGGCGGACAGCCGGTGCTCGCCCGCGCTTCCCTTCCGGACTTGGTCGAGGCCTACGTCTGGTCCGGGCGTCCGCTCCCCAAGGAGATGCTCGCCGGGCTCGCGGCGCCGGCGGAGGCCGCCGAGTCCGCCTCGTTCTGCGCCCTAGCCGAGCGCTGCCGCGGCCTGCTCGCCGGGGACGAGGAGTTCGATGCCCGCTTTGCCGAGGCGCTCCGCTTGTACGAGTTCGCCGGAATGCCCTTCGCGACGGCGCGCACTGCGCTTTCCTACGGAGAGCGCCTGCGCCGCAGCGGACGGCGAGTGGAGTCGCGCGTTCAGCTTCGCGCCGCGCTTGAGACCTTCCTGCGGCTCGGGGCGCAGCCGTGGGCGGAACGCGCAGAGCGAGAGCTGGGAGCGACCGGCGAGACCGTGCGCCGGCGCGATGCCTCGGCAGCCGAGGAGCTCACCCCGCAGGAGCTTCAGATCGCGCTCGTCGTGGCGCGGGGGGCCACCAACCGTGAGGCGGGCACCGCGCTCTTTGTCAGCCCCAAGACCGTCGAGTACCACCTCAGCCGTGTCTACCGCAAGCTCGGGGTGCGATCGCGCACCGAGCTCGCCCGTCTGGCGGCAGACGAAGAGCTCGTGCTCCAAGATGAAGGCTCACTCGCCGGAGAACCCGCCAGGAGCTAGAAAGCGAAGAAGTGTCGAGCCTGCCACCACCCAAGACCATCGACGACGTCATCGCCCGGATGCGAGCGATCGACGCGGAGCTGGCGACAAAGGACGGGGTGGCCTGGTTCAACAAGCTCTACCTCCGGGTCACAGAGCGCGTGAAAGAGTGGCATGAGAAGGGAGCCTTCCAGAGCCCCGGCTTCCTCGAGCGGCTCGACGTCGTTTTCGCCGGCCTCTACTTCCAGGCCTACGAGGCGGCTGAGGCCGGCGGCGCGGAGGCGGCGCCCAAGGCTTGGGTGCCGCTCTTTGCGAGGAGAGAGGAGTCCGCAATCGCGCCGATCCAGTTCGCGCTCGCCGGGATGAACGCCCACATCAACTACGACCTGCCGGTCGGGCTGGTGGACGTCTGCGCGGAGCTCGGCTTAGAAGTCGAGAGCGGCACTCCCCACCACGCCGACTTCGAGCAGGTCAATCAGCTCTTGGAGGAGGTCGAGGAAGAGGTAAAGCAGTGGTTTGCCACCGGCTTCGTGGGAAAGCTCGACCACACGTTCGGACGGGTCGACGACGTCATCGCGATGTGGAGCGTGGCCAGGGCGCGCGATCAGTCGTGGACGAATGCCGAGATCCTTTCGGCTCTTGGCGACGGATTCCTAAGAGACCAGTTTCTGCTCGCACACGGGCGATTGGTCGGAGCCTACGGGCGCGGGCTGCTGCTGCCGATCGGGGAGCTACTCGAGTAAACGCCGGCGACGACCCACGGGGCGAACCGCAAGCGCGTGATTGAACCGCCCGCGGCCGTCATACAGCGCGCTCGGGTGATTCCTCGCGCACCGTCTTAAGAACGGCCTTTACACCTGCCGACCTTTTCGAGGATGGCGTCAGCTGAGGCGACGGAGGCCGTTGCGGGTGACCGTCTGCGCCCCACTTTGGCGCCCGCGGGTGATCGACGCGTTGCGGGGCAGGCCTGGCCGGAACGACGTCGGCGACATCCGTTCCGTTCGGCGCCGTCCGACAACCCTGGCTATGGGACGTGACCCGGACCACAGACCTTAGGGGTTTCCCCGAGGCGAGCCTAGGCCTTCGCCAGGCGCGCTGCGCGGGGTGGTGAGCTTGAGTGGAGACCGAGACAGCGCCGACCTAGACGCGCGTCTCACAAAGCCAATCTGCTCATCAGGAGATACGAAATGCAAGAGAAGGAAAAGTGACGATGAATGCAACAAAGACAAAGCGCGCCGGCTTCGCTCCGGCCGTGGCGGCGGTCACCGGCTCGTTCGGGCGCGACGTGAACCGCTGCCTGGCTTCGATCGAACGCACGGTCACGCGGGCGCGAGACCGCGGCGCCGAGCTCGTGGTGTTCCCCGAGTCCTCGCTCGGCGGTTACCTGTACGAGCCGCTGGTCTCGAGCCCGAGGCTGTCGATCGCGCCGCCGCCCGCGCTGGACCCGGAGGGGCCCGAGGTCGAGCGCCTGGTAGGGATCGCGGGTCCCACGGTCGTGTGCGTCGGATACACCGAAGCGGGGCCCTACGGCCCCTATTCGAGTGCCGTCTGTGTGAGCGGCGACGGGGTTCTCGGGCGCCATCGAAAGGTGCATCTGCCGCCCTCTGAGCGCGGCGCGTTCGTCGCAGGCGAGGGATTCGCAGCCTTCGACACGCCGCTCGGCCGCATGGGCATGCTCATCTGCTACGACAAGGTCTTCCCAGAGTCCGCGCGCGAGCTCTCGCTCGACGGCGCCGGCATCATCGCCTCGCTGGCGGCCTGGCCGATGAACCGGGCGAACCCGATGACCCGGGCGAACCCCGCGCTGCGCACCAAGCGCGACCGCCAGGTGCGCCACTTCAACCTCCTCGACCGGGCGCGCGCGCTCGAGAACCAGGTGGTGTGGGTGTCGGCCAACCAGAGCGGTCGGCTCGGCCGGCTGCGCTTCCCGGGCCAGGCCAAGGTCGTGGATCCTGACGGCAGCGTGCTGGCGAGCACCGGGACCCGGGCTGGCACCGCGCTCGCCCGCGTGGACGTGGCGGGCGCGCTGGATGGCGCCCGCGGCGAGTACTTTCACCTGCAAGACCGCCGGCCGGCGGCCTACCTCCTCCGCGGAACGGCTACGGCCGTCTAGGGAGGACGATATGTGCGGAATAGTCGGTGAGCACGGTCGTGCGCGGCCTGACGAGGGCAGGCGCATGCTCGACCGCCTCGAGCACCGCGGGCCCGACGACGGCGGCGAGGTGCGGGTCAAAGGCAGCTGGCTGGGCCACAGGCGGCTGTCGATCGTGGACGTCGAGAGCGGCCGCCAGCCGCTGGTAACGGAGGACCGGGAGCTGTGGCTGGTGGGCAACGTCGCCCTCGCGCAGCTGGTCGAAGAGCCGCTCGAGCTGGGGCCGCTGACTGCGGGCGCCACTCGCGGTCTCTGAGAAGACCCGCACACAGCCGGCGGCCTCGAGCGCGTCGAGCTGCAGAGCGAGATCCTGATCGGGCGTCGACACGCGCGCATAGCCCAGCTCAGCCACGCGGCGCAGTGGTCACAAAACCCCCGGACGCCTGAGCAAACGCGACATTGAAAGCGCACACGGGTTTTGCGCCATGAGCGCGCCCCTCTAACGGCGCCCGTGCCCGCCTGGCCGAAAACGGGCGTTTGCGGACGCGCCAGGGCCTGGGCTGCTCGCGCGTGGTGCGCGGCTTGGCAATAGATGGATCGGAGCTGAGAAGCAGGCGACGGATCTCCCCGGCTCGGGCCTTGCTGCGGCCGAGGATCACGTCCCGCGGGCGCGGCGGGCCCGACCTACAGGTCCCGCGCCGGCGAGGGCCCTCTCGAACGGGACCGCTCCGTGGCACCCCTGCGGCGCCTTGGAAGCCGAGCGATTCGGCGAGCCGACGGCCGGCGGCGCGTACGTTCTTCTGGCGTGAGCGACATTGGCCGGTGGCCATCCCGCGCGGGGCTTTCGCTGCAGTACGCGTCTGAGCATCGCCGGCAGACTCGGGTGTGAGCAGCACGACCCCCGGGCAAGGATGTGACGTGGCCGAGAAGACAGCCGTGCTGGTCGTCGACATGCTCAATCCCTACAACCACGAGGACGCAGCGCAGCTGACGCGCAGCGTCGAGGACGTCGTGAGCCCGATCCAGGAGCTGGTGCAGCGGGCGTCGAAGGAAGCTGTGGAGCTGATCTACGTCAACGACAACTACGGCGACCGGCACTCGTCGCAAGGGGACTTGGCCAAGCATGCGCTCGAGGGCGAGCG
>JACCZR010000037.1 GCA_013695855.1 Thermoleophilaceae bacterium | reverse complement strand
GCCGTCACGCGGCTGGCAGCCGGAGCCGAGCCGCTGCGCGACGACGACGCCCCGGCCGACCAGCTGCTGAGCTCTCGGTAAACGCCGAGCTCGCGCTGCTCGCTAGCGTCATCGCCGGTGGCCGAGTTCGTCTTCACCATGCAGCACCTCACGCGGGTGCACCCTCCGGACAAGGAGGTGCTCTCCGACGTCACGCTGGCCTTCTACCCTGGTGCCAAGATCGGTGTGCTCGGCGCCAACGGGTCGGGCAAGTCGACCCTCCTGCGGATCATGGCGGGGGTCGACACCGAGTTCCGAGGCGACGCCGCCCTGGCCAGGGGCGCGACCGTGGGCCTGCTCGAGCAGGAGCCCCAGCTCGACGAGGGAAAGGACGTCCGCGGCAACGTGGAGGACGGCGTGCGCCCGCTGCGGGACATGCTCGACCGCTTCAACGAGCTCGCGGCCAACTACTCCGAGGAGACCGCCGACGAGTTCGCCGCGCTGCAGGAGCGCATCGACGCCGCCGACGCCTGGAACCTCGACACGGTGCTGGACACGGCGATGGACGCCTTGCGCTGCCCGCCCGCCGACTCGCCCGTCGACCACCTGTCGGGCGGAGAGCGCCGCCGTGTGGCGCTCTGTCGCCTGCTGCTCTCCCAGCCCGACCTGCTGCTGCTCGACGAGCCGACCAACCACCTCGATGCCGACTCGGTCGGCTGGCTCGAGCGCCACCTGCACGACTACCCGGGCGCGGTGGTCGCCGTGACCCACGACCGCTACTTCCTCGACAACGTCGCGGGCTGGATCCTCGAGCTCGACCGGGGTCGCGGCATCCCATTCCAGGGCAACTACTCGTCGTGGCTCGAGCAAAAACAGGCCCGGCTGGCCCAGGAGGAGAAGGCCGAGTCGGCCCGCCAGCGGACGCTTGCCCGGGAGCTGGAGTGGGTGCGCATGAGCGCCTCCTCGCGCCTGACCAAGAACAAGGCCCGCCTGGCACGCTACGACGACCTCCTGGCCGAGGAGCGAAACGCGAAGCTGGACAGCGTGGAGATCCACATCCCGGCCGGCCCGCGTCTGGGCGACGTGGTGGTGGAAGCCGAGGGCGTGAGCAAGGCCTACGGCGACCGGCTGCTGATCGACGACCTCTCCTTCAGCCTGCCGCGAGCCGGGATCGTGGGAGTGATCGGCGGCAACGGCGCGGGCAAGACCACCCTGCTGCGCATGATCACCGGCGCCGAGGAGCCCGACGCGGGCTCGCTGCGGGTGGGGGAGACCGTCGAGCTGGCCTACGTGGATCAGTCACGCGACGCGCTGGACGGCGACAAGAACGTCTGGGAGGAGATCTCGGGAGGGGACGACAAGATCTCGGTCGGCGAGCACACGATGAGCTCGCGCGCCTACGTCTCGTCGTTCAACTTCAGGGGCTCCGACCAGCAGAAGAAGGTGGCCAAGCTCTCGGGCGGCGAGCGCAACCGGCTGCAGATGGCCAAGCTGCTTCGCTCAGCGGGCAACCTGCTGCTGCTGGACGAGCCCTCGAACGACCTCGACGTGGACACCCTGCGCGCCCTCGAGGAAGCCCTGCTCGCCTTTCCCGGCTGCGCCGTGGTCGTATCCCACGACCGTTGGTTCCTGGACCGCATAGCCACGCACGTGCTGGCCTTCGAGGGCGACTCCGCGGTGGCGTTCTTCGAAGGCAACTTCGAGGCCTACGAGGCCTGGCGCCGCGAGCGCCTGGGCGCCGAGGCCGACCGCCCGCACCGGATGACCTACAAGCGGCTGGTGGCAAGGGGCTGACCCGCGCCTCCGGTCACGTGGCCCAGGCTCCCACCCACGTGGCGGTCTGGGACGGGCTGAGCTCCATCTACGATCGCCAGCTGCGGCTCGAGCGCCGCGCGCTGGAGGCGGCGCTGGACCTCGCCCGGCCCGGCGTCGACGATGTGCTGCTGGACGCGGGCACCGGAACCGGCGCGGTGCTGCGTGCGCTGGCCGCCCGGGGCGATCGGCCGCGAACAGCCGTGGGCGTCGATGCCTCCAAGGCGATGCTCGCCCACGTTCCGCGGCTGCCCGACGGTTGGTGGGTGCGGCATGCCGAGCTCGAGGCGCTGCCGCTCGAGGACGCGACCTTCGATGTGGCGCTTGCGGCCTACCTCCTGCACGTGCTTTGCCCCTCGACCCGCGCGGCCGCCCTTGGCGAGCTTCGCCGGGTGCTCCGTCCCGGCGGCCGGCTGGTCACCGTCACGCCGGTCCTGCCGAGACGAGCGCTCTCGCGCCCGATGTGGCTGGCGCTCGCGGGCCTGGCCCGGCTGGCGCCAAGGCGCCTCTGCGGCCTGCGGCCGCTCGACCCGCGCCCGGAGCTGCTCGATGCCGGCTTTCGCCTCGTGCGGGCGCGCACCGTGCGCAGCGGGTACTACTCGCTGTGCGTGTCGGCACGCGTGCCCGCCTCCCCCTGAGCGCCGCGAGTACTGGGCCACGGCACCCGTGCTCGTGGGGTGGGGCGGGGTGATCGTGTGGCTCAACGAGTCCGGCCCGGAGGTGTCCCAACCAGCGGCTTACGCCTTCGGGATGGGCCTGGGGGTGCTCTTGGCGGGGGCGGTGGCTCGCACCGGCCAGAGGGTAGATCTGCTCGGCGTCGGCGTGACGGCCGCCGTGGCCGGCCTCGTGTTCATGCTGGAGCCCCAGGTCGAGGCGTTCGGCGAGGCCACCACGTTCGCGGAGGCCCTGGCGGTCGTGGGGCTGGCCAATCTCGTTCTGGCCGCCGTCTCGGCGCGGCGGGGTGCGTAGGCCCGCCGCGCCTTAGCCAGCGACCGGCCACGCGTCGATCGGTCCAGGCGATCTGGGCGCCGCTGCAAGCGCCTGGCGGCCCGCGGCCGAGCCCACCTGGACGGCCGTCAGGCTCCGGCGCTACCGCCGTCGAGGCGGTCGATGATCTTCCAGAGCGCCTCGCGGTGGGCCTGGTACTCCGCGGACCAGTCGCGCCGGTGCTCCTCGAATTCGCGCCGGCGCTCGGCGGACTCGCGCGCGGATTCGCGGCGGAAGTTGCGGAACTCCTCGGCCATCTGGCGGATCCACTGGGTCATCTCCCGCAGGCCCTCGAGGCCCTCGCGCTGCCATGCCCTCAGCTCCGCGTGATCCATGTGCATGATGTCGTGCAGCGTGACCTGGCGAGCCAGGTGGGCGTCGATTCGCTCGAGCAGGGCGTCGTCGGCCATGGGCCGATTGTGCCATGCCGGTCGTAACATTGGACCGACCTGCGCAAAGAGCGGCGATCGACCCCGTTACAGGTCCCTGGGGGTCATAACGCCAGCGTAGACTCGAAAGGGTGAAGCAGCAGGACGAGCTGGTCGTCTCCGGCGCCCGGGAGCACAACCTCAAGGACCTCCACCTGCGCATCCCTCGCAACGCCCTGGTGGTCATCACGGGGCTGTCGGGGTCGGGCAAGTCCAGCCTGGCCTTCGACACCATCTACGCCGAGGGCCAGCGCCGCTACGTGGAGTCGCTGTCGGCCTACGCGCGCCAGTTCCTGGGGCAGATGGACAAGCCCGACGTCGACTCGATCGAGGGGCTCTCGCCGGCGATCTCCATCGACCAGAAGACCACCTCGCGCAACCCGCGCTCCACGGTGGGCACGGTCACCGAGATCTACGACTACCTGCGGCTGCTGTGGGCCCGTATCGGGCACCCCCATTGCTACAACTGCGGCCGCCCGATCGAGGCTCAGTCGGCCGAGCAGATCGTCGATCAGGTGATGACCTTCGAGGAGGGCACCAAGTTCATGGTGCTCGCACCGGTGGTCCGAGGTCGAAAGGGCGAGTACGGCAAGCTGTTCGAGGAGCTGCGGGCCGAGGGGTTCACACGAGTCAACGTCGACGGCGAGCTGCGCCGCCTCGAGGAGGAGATCACCCTCGACAAGAAGTTCAAGCACGACATCTCCGTCGTGGTCGATCGCCTCGTCATGCGGCCCGACCTGCGCAAGCGGCTGGCCGACTCCGTCGAGACGGCGGTAGGGCTGGCCGAGGGCATCGTGGACGTGGAGATGGTCGAGGGCGGTGCGGTCACCACCTACTCCGAGCGCTTCATGTGCCTGCACTGCGGCACCTCCATGCCCGAGCTCGAGCCGCGCGTGTTCTCCTTCAACTCGCCCCATGGAGCCTGCCAGCGCTGCACCGGGCTGGGCTCCCAGATGGAGATCGACCCCGAGCTGATCATCCCCGACCCCTCGCTGTCGCTGGCTGAGGGGGCGATCCTGCCTTGGTCCACCAGCGCCTCGCAGTACTACGAGCAGATCACGCAGGCGATAGCCGAGCGCTACGAAGTAGATTTGGACACGCCCTGGGAGGACCTCTCGGACGAGATACAGGACACGTACCTGTTCGGGACCAACGGCGACCGGATCTACGTGTCCTACCGCAACCGCTACGGCCGGCGGCGCTCCTACACCACCAGCTTCGAGGGGATCGTGCCCAACCTCGAGCGCCGCTACCGCGAGACCGACTCCGAGTACTCACGGGAGAAGATCGAGGAGTACATGACCATGAGCCCGTGCCCGGATTGCCACGGCGCCCGGCTGCGGCCGGAGTCGCTCGCGGTCAAGGTGGGCGGGCTGGGCATCGACCAACTCACCCACCAGTCGGCCCGCCGGGCGATCGAGTGGTTCGAGGCGCTCGAGCTGTCGGACACCGAGCACCAGATCGCCCGGCTGATCCTGCGAGAGATCGACGAGCGCCTGCGCTTCCTCGACAACGTCGGGGTCGGCTACCTCTCGCTGGAGCGCGCGGCGGCCACGCTGTCGGGCGGCGAGGCCCAGCGCATCCGCCTCGCCACCCAGATCGGCTCCTCGCTGGTGGGGGTGCTCTACATCCTCGACGAGCCCTCGATCGGCCTCCACCAGCGCGACAACGAGCGCCTCATCGCCACGCTGAAGCGACTGCGTGACCTCGGCAACACGGTGATCGTGGTCGAGCACGACGAGGGCACGATGCTGGCGGCCGACCACGTCTTGGACCTCGGCCCCGGCGCGGGCGAGCACGGCGGGCGGCTGATCGCCCAGGGCACCCCCGAGGACGTCATGGCAGTGCCCGAGTCGCTCACCGGCCAATACCTGGCGGGGCGACGCGAGATCGCGGTGCCGGCCAAGCGGCGGCGCCCGAGCGGCCACATCTCGGTCCAGGGCGCCTCCCAGCACAACCTGCGCGGCGTGGACGTGAAGGTTCCGCTGGGTGTCTTCACCGCAGTCACCGGCGTGTCGGGCTCGGGCAAGTCGACGCTGGTCAACGGGGTGCTGTTCAAGGCGGTGGCCAACCGCCTGCACCGCGCCAAGCAGCGCCCGGGTGCCCACAAGCGCATCGATGGCCTCGATCAGGTCGACAAGATCATCAACATCGACCAGTCGCCCATCGGCCGCACGCCCCGCTCGAACCCGGCCACCTACATCGGCCTCTTCGACCACATCCGCGAGCTGTTCTCGAAGACCCAGGAGGCGCGGGCGAGGGGCTACAAGCCGGGCCGCTTCT
>JACCZR010000016.1 GCA_013695855.1 Thermoleophilaceae bacterium | reverse complement strand
GGTCGAGCTCACCGCGCAGCTTCCTGTTCTCCTGCGACACCCGGTCGGGCAGCTCGGCCTCCGACTCCTCGCCGCGTTCGGCCTCCGACTCCTCGCCGCGTTCCTGGCCGCCACCGCCCGGCGGAACGGCCCGGACCGCGCGCGGGCCGGGCCCGCCACCGGGGACCTTGTAGGCCTCGTCGAGCGGGTCGCCCTGCTGGCGTTCGGCCTTCGGTGCCGGCGCGATCGAGCGGGGACCGGAGTCAAACCCCGCCGCCCACACCACGCCGGGGACGGCCACGGCGACGATCGCCACCAAGATCAGCACACGCCTGCGCACGGTTCTAGAGCCTCGGGGGGTGGCGGACCGAATAGCCGCTGTAGCTCTTGGCGACCTGCTGCCAGCGCGTCCCGGCGCGCCCCCGACCGCTGGTGTCGAAGCGCAGGCCGGCGACGATCATGAACATGTGACCGCCATTGGCGTACGTGGTGATCCAGCGACCCGCGCCCGGCTCCGCCCATCGCATGAACCCGCCCGAGGCCATCGGCGAGCGCAGCAGCTTTGCGCCCGCGAGCGCAAAGGAGACCGAGCCCGAGCAGTCGTAGCCCGAGTCGCGCCAGGCGCCGTGGCCCCCGCCCCACCTGTAGGGGAACTTCGCGATCTGGTTGCCGGCGAGGATCACGCGCTTGACCACTTCGGGTGCGCTCTCGGGCGCGACGGCGGTGCCGTCGGGGAGCACGCGGGCGCGGGCCCCGGTGACCAGCGATGCGCTGTCGAGGTAGTTGGAGAAGCGCTTCAGCTCCTTGTTGGCGGCCTTGAGCTCACGGCGCACCTCCTCGTCTGACTGGGCGCCGGGGCTGACGTCGCCGCGCTCCTCCTTCTCGCCGCTGGGGGCCGGCGGGGCGGGGGCCGCTCCGGCGACCCCGGCAGGCTGGGGTCGCGAGGAGAGATCGAAGTCTCCCGGCTCCTCGGGCAGAGAGGAGGCCGGCTTCGAGGCGCGCTTGGGCTCGGGCTCTCGCCCGCAGGCGGCGATACTCGCCGCGGCCAGGAGGGCGAGCAGGCACAAGATCAGCGGGCGGTGCACTCTCCTCACCTCGGTCGGGCGGCGGGTGTCCTTGACGCGATCCCGTCCGTCCACGAGGGGGAAAGTAGCGCGTTTGGGCCGTCTGCCACGATGATTGCCATGGCTCGAGACGCCGATCCGCACGGGACCCCCGCCGGGGACCCCTCGGGCATCGAGGAGCCGCACGACGTGCTGGCCGCCGAGGAGTTCGCCATGCCCACCTCCGAAAGCCGGTTCCCGGCCGATCCGCTGGGCACCACGCAGCCCCACGACGTCCTGGCCGCCGAGGAGTTCGCCATGCCCGCGCCGGGCGCGACCACCGACTGGGAGGCCGGCGCGGCGAGGAGCCCGCTGCGGCTGGTGGTGGCCCTGGCGCTCGGCTTGGCGCTGGCGGTCGTCCTGCTGCGGCGCCGCTGAGGCAGGCCTACGGGTAGAGCTCGCCCACCTCACCCACCACGAAGATCGCGGTGACCGGGCAGTTGCCGGCCGCCTCGAGCACCTCGTCGGTGCTCGCCCCGTCGGCGTCGATCACGACCGCCTTGTCCTCGGAGTCGAGCTCGAAGACGTCGGGCGCGGAATCCACGCAGTCGCCCGAGCCGATGCACAGGGCGCGGTCCACGGTGATCGCGATCCTGTTCTGACGCGAGAGCTCCGCCACCGGCGCCGAGGCTAGCGGCGCCGATACGAGCGCTCAGTCGCGCTTGCCGCGCCCGTACAGGAGCTTGACCACCCGGCCGATCAGCTTCGTGGTCATGGCCCTGTAGGGCATCATGTGGATGTCCTTCTTGGTCGGCGCGAACTTCGTGACCAGGACAGTCTGCTTCTGCGTGTACTTGCGGATGCCGTCCTTGCCGTGGCGCGTGCCCAGGCCCGAGGCCTTCCAGCCGCCCATGGGAAGCTCGAGGGCGATGTAGTTGATCTGGGCGTCGTTGACGCAGACCACGCCCGCCTCGATCTCGCGGGCCAGACGCTCGCCCTTGTCGGTGTCCTCGGTCCAGATCGAGGCCTGCAGGCCGTAGGGCGAGTCGTTCGCCAGGCGGATGCCCTCCTCGGCGTCGCGCACCTTCATCACGGGAAGGGTGGGGCCAAAGGTCTCCTCGGTCATGCACTCCATCGTGTGGTCCACGTTCACGAGCATCGTCGGCTCGTAGAAGTCACCGGGGCCGTCCCCTCTGTGTCCGCCCACGAGCACCCGGGCGCCCTTGTTCTCGGCGTCACGCACGTGCTCGTCGATCAGATCGACCTGCGGAGGCGAGGTGATGGCGCCCACGTCGGTCACGCCGGGGTCGCCCGGCACCCCCTGGCGCAAGGCGCGCAGCTTCTTTTCCACAAGCGCTACGAACTGCTCGTAGACCGGCTCCTCGACGTAGACGCGCTCGATCGAGATACAGGTCTGCCCGCCGTTTTGCATCGAGTAGTGCACCGCTGCGTTGGCGGCGCGCTCGACATTGGCGTCGGAGAGCACCACCATCGGGTCCTTGCCGCCCAGCTCGAGGCCCACGGGCGTGAGCGTCTTCGCCGCGCGCTCCATGATCTTCTTGCCCACCTCGGTGGAGCCCGTGAACATCACGAACCCCACGTGGTCGATGAGCTCGGAGCCGACCGGGCCCGGGCCGACCGCGGTGAGGAAGACGTCCTCCGGCAGGCCGCATTCGCGCAGGGCCTCCTGCATGAGCAAAGAGGTCAGGGGCGTCAGCGAAGCCGGCTTGAGGATTACCGAGTTGCCGGCGGCGAGCGCGGGGATGCAGTCGCCGAAGGAGTTGGTCAGCGGGTAGTTCCAGGGCCCGATCACGCCCACGACGCCCACGGGGGCATAGCGCACGAAGAGCTTGCGGCCGGCCACGAAGGGAGAGCTCGAGCGGATCTTCTCGTCGGAGAGGTAGTCCTCGGCGTTCTTGGCCCAGAAGCCAAAGGACTGGGCGGCGTAGGCGATCTCAGCGAGCTGGGCGTCCTCGTAGGTCTTGCCCGTCTCGGAGATGATGGTGCGCGCGATGCGGTCGGCGTTGTCGGTGGTCCACCTCTGAGCGCGCTTGAGGACCTTGGCGCGGCCCTCGAAGCCGAGGGCCTCCCAGCCGGGCTGCGCGGCGCGGGCGCGGGCGGCCAGCTCGGCCACGTCGTCGGTCCCGATCGCCGGTACGCGGGCGATCGTCTGGCCCGTCGCCGGGTTCTGCACCTCGAGTATGCGCCCGTTGCCCGATTCTGATGCCCCGGTGCCGTGGGGAGCGGTGCCCTCCACGGTCTTTGCCTGTGTCTGCGCCACTGTTCCTCCTAGTCGTAGGTCGAGCGAGCGGTGTCTGCCGAGACGAATCGGTCCGGTGCTCGCCCGACCAACGCTCGGGCTGCGCTCCGGCGATACGCCCGGCCTGCGCTCCTCCGCCAGCTCGCACGCAAGCGTAACCTGCTCGGATGCCCACCGCCGAAGCCAACGGACAAACGCTGTACTACGAGGAGCACGGTGAGGGTGAGCCGCTGCTCTGCGTGCAGGGCCTGAGCGTCAGCACGCTCGGCTGGGTGCTCCAGGTCCAGGCCTTCGCGGCCGCGCACCGCACGGTGATCTTCGACAACCGCGACGTGGGCCGGTCCACCATCGCGGACGCCGACTACGAGATCGCCGACATGGCCGCCGACGCGCTGGCCCTCGCCGACGAGCTCGGGCTCGACCGCTTTCACCTCCTGGGGGTCTCCATGGGCGGAGCCATCGCGCAGGAGATCGCGCTGGCCGCGCCGGACCGGGTAACCGCGCTCACGCTGGCCGTGACCTTCCCGCGCGGCGGCGCGTGGGCGCGCAAGCTGGGCGAGGTCTGGGGCTCGCGGCGCCCGAAGCTGACCTACGAGGAGCACATCGACGAGCTGCTGCTGCTCACCCTTTCCGAGGGCTTCTACGAGAACGAGGGGGCGGTGGAATACGTGCGCGGCATGATGCTCGCCGACCCCAATCCCCAGCCGGCCGAGGCCTTCGTGCGCCAGCTCCAGGCTTCCAGCCGCCACGACGCCCACGACCGGCTGAAATCCCTCGAGGTGGCGACGCACGTGATCGGCGGCGAGCACGACATCCTGGTGCCCGTCTGGAAGTCGCGCGAGCTGGCCGAGCTCGTCCCCGGGGCCAAGCTCACCGTCATCGAGGGCTCCCCCCACGGCGCCAACCTCGAGCGCGCCGAGGAGTTCAACCGGCTGGTGCTCGACTTCGTCGCCGAGCACAGCGGGGCCGGGGTCACCTAAGCGCCGCGGGCGGCGTCCAGCGCGGCGTCCAACACGGCGTAGACCGGAGCGGCGCGGCCGAAGTCCACGATCTCCAGCACGCGACCGACGGCCTCTCCCTCGGGAGCGACCACGTGCAGCTGCTGGCGGTGGTCGCCCAGGCGGCGCACCAGCCCGAACAACATCGCCACGCCGCTCGAGTCCAGGAACGTGAGCCCGGTGAAGTCCACGACCAGGGCACGGGCCGAGGCCGGCAGCGCGGCCTCGATCGCCTTACCGGTGGCGGGCGAGTTGGAGAGGTCGAGCTCACCGCTCACCTGGGCCACGACCACTCCCTCCTCCTCTCGCACCTCCACGTTGCCCAGCTCGGTCATCGCGTCCCGGCTCCGTTCAGCCTGCGCTGCATGCGCACGACCGTACCTTCCGGGCTGGGCGTGACCTCCACCACGTCCATCAGCGTGTTCATCAGCCCCAGGCCCCGGCCGTGGTCGTCGTCGCGCTCCGGCCGCCACACCCCGAAGTCGCGCACCACCACCTCGACCCCCGAGCCGTCCAGCTTGCCCTCCAGCTCGAACGAGGACGAGCTGCCCGCCCCGGCGTGCTCGATCGCGTTGGCGCAGGCCTCTCCGCACGCCGTCGTGACCTCCGCGATCTCCTGCTCGGTGCTCCCCGTCTGGCGAAGCCAGCGGCGTACCAGCCCACGGACGGACGAGAGCGACTCCGGCTGAGCCGGGAGCTCGACCTCGAAGCGGTCCGTGACGGGCTCGTTGCAGAAGGCGAGCAGGGCCACGTCGTCGGCGGCCCCGCCGAGGGGGGAGAGCTCGCGCAGGAGATGGTCGCAGAGGGCGTCGGTCCCCTCCGGAGCCTCGTCGACCGCCCGCGCCAGGGCGTTCAGCCCGATGTCGATCACCGAGCCGGGGCGCTCCACGAGGCCGTCGGTGTAGAGGAGGACGATCGAGCCCTGACCCAGAACGGCGGTCTCCTCCTCATAGGCCGGAAAGGGCAGGACGCCGAGCGGCACAGATCGAGCACCGTGCAGGAACTCGGCAGGTGCCCCGTCTCCTGCGGTCCGCAGAGGCGGCAGGTGGCCCGCGTTGACCCAGCTCAGCCTGCCCTCGACCGGGTCGAAGACGACGTAGATCAGCGTGGCCATCTGGCTCTCCTCCAGCTCGGCCCACACCAGCCGGTTGAGCTGCTCGAGCACCACGGCCGGCGCGTGGCCCTCCAGCGCGTAGGCGCGCAGTGCGCTGCGCAGGCTGCCGACCATCGACGCGGCGCTCAGGCCCTTGCCGGCCACGTCGCCCATGACCAGGCCCACCCGCCCGCCAGGCATGGGGATCACGTCGAACCAGTCGCCGCCGACCTCGGCCTCCGAAGCGGCGGGCACGTAGCGAGCCGAGACGCCCATGCCGGGCAGGTTCGGCATCTGCTCGGGCAGCAGGCTGCGCTGCAGCGTCTCGGCGATGCGGTGCTCGCGCTCGTAGATGCGCGCGTGGTCCAGCGCCAGGGCCACGCGATCGGCCGCGAGTCGCAGCATCCCGAGATCGTCGGAGGTGAAGCGTCGCGGGGCCTTCGCTCCCACCGAGAGGACGCCGGCCAATTCGCCGTCGACCATGAGGGGCACCCCCATCAGGCTGGTCACGCCCGCCTCCCGCATGGCCGGATCGGCCACCTCGTCGAGGCGCGGGTCCTGCTCGAGCATCGGGCGCCGCTCGGCCGCCACGACCCCGGTGAAGTACTCGCCGAAGTCGATGCGCCTGCGGTTCTCCGGGTCACCCCCGGTCGAGGCCCTCACCACCAGCGAGTCCCGGCCTTCCTCGCGCAGCAGCACACTCGCGGCATCCGCTCCGAGCACGGCGCGCACACGGGGGATCAGCGCGTTCATCATGCCGTCCGTGGTGGTGTGAGCCAGCGCGGCGTCCACCAGCAGCTGCATCCCGCTGACCATCTCGGCTACGTGCTCCGCCTCGCGGCGCGCCGCCTGTTCGCGGGCCAGCTCGGCCTGCTCGGTCTCGCGCAGGCGTTCATCGGTCAGGTCGCGGGCGAAGCTCGCGAGGATCACCCGCCCACCCCCTTCCACCCGCGAGACGGTCACCTCGGCCGGGAAGCTGGTGCCGTCCGGGCGCCTGTACTCGGTCTCGAAGCGGTGGCCGTTCACCTCGTCGGCGTCGCGCAGCACGCGCAGCCACTCGCGGTGTGCCGAGACCTCCGAGTGGGGCACGAACAACTCGCCGAACTTGCGCCCGAGCACCTCCGCCCTCGACGCACCGAACATCCTCTCCGCGGCGGCGTTCCACTGGGCGACGGTCCCGTCGAGCTCGAGGGCGACGTAGGCGTCGTGCGTGGTCTCGAGGACCCTGCGGCTCCGCGCGGTCTCGGCGCGAACCACGCGCAGCAGCCGGGCGATGAGAAGCCCGACCAGCGCCGGCGTGCCGACCACGAGCAGAAAGCGGCTGGCGGCGCTCGGACCCGGGTTGACCGCGAGCTGGATCGCGTAGGCCACGCCCACGAGCGCGAGGTGACCGAGCGCGAAGCGCAGGTCGAAGAAGTAGAACGCGTACAGCGCGGTGAAGGTGAACAGCAAGCCGAAGGCAGCCGTGGTGGTGCCCACCGCGTAGTTGGCGAGCGCGGCGAGAAGGGTGCCGACCACCACCACCCCGCCGATCTGCCGCGTATCGAGCCGCTCGCCCAATCGGTGGACGAGCCCTCCGAGCACCAGCAGCGCCACAGCGGCCACCGCGAGCCCCGGATCGCGCAATTCGGAGTCGTGCGGGAGCGCCAGGGTCACGAGGCAGATGAAGGCGATCGCCACGAGCACGGCGGCCAGCGACGTGGCGCGCAGACGTGGGCCGAAGAGCTCGGAGTCGTGCATCAGGAGGCCCCTCCCAGGCCACCGGCGGACAGTCGTGCCAGCTCCTCGTGGCACTCCGAGACCCGCTGCTTGACCGGGTCGCCGTCGGGACGGTCATGCACCAGGTCCCAGGTCTGGTCGGCCACCGCGCGCGCGGTCTCGGGCGTCGCCCGCGAGCACAAGAGCTCCACCAGCTTCAGCTCGAAGGCCTGGACCTGTTCGGCGGGCTCGCCGGGCGCCATCTTCGGCAACGGCTCGTCGGTGGCGTGACGCCACATGCCGGACGCGAGAAGCAGACGGTTGCGCAGGGCGGCCGCGTCCACCCGGGTAAAGCTACCCCCTCGGCGAATAGCGTCCCGCCGGTGGCGATCCTGCACGTCCTGCACGTGTTCGGCGGCCCGGAGGGCGGCGGCAACGCCCTCGGGGTCGTGCTCGACGGCGATGCCGTGGCGCCGGGCGAGCGCCAGCGCATGGCTCGCGACCTCGGCTACAGCGAGACGGTGTTCGTGGACAACCCGGCAGCCGGTCACGTGCAGATCTTCACTCCCGCCACCGAGCTGGCCTTCGCGGGGCATCCGCTGGTGGGCACAGCGTGGCTGCTGGAGCGCCATGGCTACCCAGCCGACGTGATGCGCCCGCCCGCGGGCGAGGTTCCCGCGCGCCGCGAGGGCGGGCTCTCCTTCGTGGCCGGGCGCCCGGAGTGGGCGCCCCGCTTCAGCTGGCACCAACTGGGCTCGCCCGGTGAGGTCGACGCGCTCAGCGCACCCGAGCGGGGCCTGGAGGCCTTCTGGGCCTGGGCCGACGAGGCGGCGGGCCGCGTGCGGGCGCGGGTGTTCCCCCGCGATCTCGGCATCGAGGAGGATGAGGCCACCGGCGCGGCCGCCGTGGTGCTCGGCGCCGAGCTGGGACGACCGCTGGAGATCCACCAGGGTCGCGGCTCGCTGATCCGCGTCAGCCCGCGTCCGGACGGCCTGATCGAGATCGGAGGGCGCGTCGAGTGATCGCCGTCCGCGCGCCGCTTCGTGTCTCGCTGGGAGGCGGCGGGACCGACCTTCCCTCCTTCTTCTGCGACGAGGAGGGCTTCGTGCTCTCGGCGGCGATCGACAAGCACGTGGGGCTGCTGGTGAGCACCGCTTTCCAGAGCCGGTTTCGCCTCAAGCATCTCGCCTGGGAAGAGGTCGAGAGCGCCGCCGACGTCGAGCATCCCATCCTCCGTGCGGCGCTGACCCACCACTGGAGCGGCGTGCCGCTCGAGCTGGCCTCGGTGGCCGATGTCCCTGCCGGCACAGGCCTTGGCTCCTCCGGCGCCTACGCGGTCTCCGCCATCCGCGCCCTGAGCGGACTCGAGGGCGAGGAGCTCGCAGAGGCCGCCTGTCATCTGGAGATCGAGCTTCTGGCGAGAACCGTGGGCAAGCAGGATCAGTACGCCGCCGTCTACGGCGGCGTCAACGCGTTGACCTTCCGCCCCGGCTCGGTCGACGTGCGGCCACTCGAGCTGCCCGAGGTCTCGGCGAGCGCCCTGCGCGAGCGCTTCCTTCTCTTCTACACAGGGGGCTCGCGCTCGGCCTCGAAGGTGCTGAGCGATCAAGTGAGCCGCACGCTGGCCGGTGACCCCGGCGTGCGCGACAACCTGCGCCGCACGGCCTCCCTGGCCCGTGAGACCTGCGCGGCGCTGGAGCGGGGTGACCTCGACGCCTGTGGCGAACTCATGAACGAGTCGTGGGAGATCAAGCGCGCCCGCTCCGCGGCGATGGTTCCGCAGTCCCTCGCGTCATTGCGTGACCTCGCCCTTCGTTCGGGCGGCTCGGGGGCGATGCTCATGGGGGCGGGCGGCGGCGGCTTCCTCTTGGTCCTCGCCGAAGACGCCGGCCGCCTTAGGGCGGTGATGGAGGAGGCGGGAGCCCCCGAGCTGCCCTTCGGGATCGACACCGAGGGCTGCGTGCTGCGCTGATGCGCAGCGGGCTCGCCCTGCCGGCGCTTACTGAATCGTGCTGCGCCTGGTGAGCACTTCGGTCCTTCCTTCCTTCCGAGCGGTAGGTTGCGCCGACTGTTGAGCGACCTCGCCACAAACGCCGCTACCTCATCCGCTTTCGAGCCCCCGGCCGTTACGTTCATGGACTCGCCGCGCGAGGGGGCGGGCTCGCAGGCCACCGTCTTCGGAGCGCCGCTCGACGCGACGCAGAGCTTTCGCTTCGGCGCAGCGGCCGGACCTCGCGCGGTGCGCGAGATGTCAGCGTCGCTCGAGACCTACAGCCCCGTGCTCGACCGCGACATCGACGACGTGGCGCTCGGCGATCTCGGCGATCTCACACTCGAGCGCCTTGCGCTGCCCGCCGCGCTCGAGGCGATCGAGCATGCCACGGCCCGGGCCGCCTCCGTGGCCGATCGGGTCCTCATGCTCGGCGGAGAGCACACCGTCACGCTGGCCGGCTACCGGGCCATCAAACGGCTGTATCCTGACGCGGCGCTGGTCTCGCTCGACGCGCACCTGGACCTGCGCGAGGAGTACGAGGGACAGGCGCTCACGCACGCCAGCTGGCTCTACCACGCGGGCGTCGAGCACGGCTTCGAAGACATCGTTCAGCTCGGCGTGCGCTCGGGCGCGCGCGAGGAGTGGCCGAGGGCACGGGAGGCGTGCCGTTTCTCGAGCCGGGAGCTGACCATGCCGGATGAGGTGAGGGGCGAACTGAGCGAGCGCCCGCTCTACCTGACGATCGACATCGACGTCCTCGACCCAGCGGCGGCGCCGGGGACCGGTTGCCCGGAGCCGGGCGGCGCGACCTTCACCGAGGTCGAGCGCTTTCTTCATTCGCTGGCCGGCACACGTGTGGTGGCCGCCGACCTGGTCGAGGTGTCTCCAAGCCTCGATCCCTCCGGGGCAACGGCGGTAGCGGCGGCCAAGCTGCTGCGGGAGGTCGTCCTGCTGCCGAAGAGCACAGAGATGCACCAGTGAGCGTCGAGGTGAGCGTTACGCACGGCACAGGTGAGGGCGCCACGGCGCTCGCGGCCTTCGACGCCGCACTGCAGGTCGCCGGCATCCACGACTACAACCTGATCCACATGTCCTCGATCATCCCTCCGGGCAGCCGCGTGTGCCGAGAACGGCTTTCGCCCCCGGATGATCACCACGGCCACCGACTCTACGTCGTGCTGGCCCGGCGGACCGTGAGCGAGGCAGGACACGAGGCGTCGGCGGGACTCGCCTGGGCGCAAAGACCGGACGGCCGCGGTCTGTTCGTCGAGGGCACCGGCACGGGCGAGCGCGGCGTCCGCGAGAACCTCGACGCAAGCCTTACGGCGATCACCGCGCGGCGAGGGCAAGACTGGGGCGAGCCACAGCTCGAGACGGCGACCGTTCAGTGCCACGAGCACCCCGTCTGTGCCGTGGTGGCCGCCGTCTACGACAGCGAGGGCTGGCAATGAGCGATCGCACCCGGCGCGAACGATCCGAGCACCTTGCTCTGGCGCTCGAGACGATCGAGGTCAGGCCGCGCAGCGTGTCAGAGCTGCTGGAGGCGATGGGCCGCACTGGTTTTCAGGGCCGCTCGATGGCGGCCTGCCTCCAGGTGTGGCTCAAGATGATCGAGGAGCCCGCAAACACGATCTTCCTGGGGTACGCCGGGTCCCTGAGCACCACAGGCCAGTGGAAGATCGTGAGCTGGCTGATCGAGAACCGCTTCGTGGACGCCATCGTCTCCACGGGGGCGAACGTCTCGGAGGACATCTTCGAGGGACTCGGCTTCTCGTACTTCCAGGGCAGTCACCGCGCCGATGACGCCGAGCTGCTGGAGCACCGCATCGACCGCTACTACGACGTCTACGCCGACGAGCTCGAGTACCGGCAGATGGAGGACTTCCTCGGGGAGTTTCTCTCGACGCTCGACCAGCGGCGGCCCTACTCATCGGCTGAGCTGCTGCACCTCCTCGGCGCCCACCAGGCAGAGCGCGGAGTCGACAGCATCACGGCCGCCGCCTTTCGCGCAGGCGTACCGATCTTCTCGCCGGGGCTCGCCGACAGCGCTTATGGCGTGGCCGCCTACCTGTTGCACAAGCGCCGGGGCATCGAGGTGGCGGTCGACGGCATGCGGGACTTCCTTCAGCTCGGGCGCATCGGCGAGCAGGCGAAAAGCACCTCGGTCATATACATCGGCGGCGGGGTACCGAAGGACACCATCCAGCTGGTGACGGTGATGGCCGATCTGGCGGGTGGAGGCGACGAGCCCCGGCCCCACCGCTACGCAATCCAGATAACGACGGACTCCCCCCAGTGGGGCGGCCTCTCGGGTTGCACGTTCGAGGAGGCAGTGAGCTGGGGCAAGATCGACCCCTACGGGGAACAAGCGGTCTGCTACTGCGACGCGACGATTGCCCTTCCCCTTCTGGCGCACGCCCTGGCCGAGAAGGAGCCGAAGCGGCGCGATGCCCCGGGCTTCGACTGGCTGTTCGAGCAGGTCACCGGCTCAGGCGCCTTGTGAGGACCCCCGAGCTTCCCTTCGGGATCGACACCGAAGGCTGCGTGGTGCGCTAGGGAGCGGGCTTGCCCGGCGGGGTCTTGGCGGGCGGAGCACCAGTCGAGTCCGGGCGCACCGCCTTCCCGCGGGACGCCGCCGGCGGCCTTGGACGCGATGTCTTCGGGGCGGGCGCGAACGACC
>JACCZR010000012.1 GCA_013695855.1 Thermoleophilaceae bacterium | reverse complement strand
GGTCGAGCTCGGCCAGCCGCTGGTGGCAGTGGGAACCGCGCGATGAGCGTGGTCCTCTCCACCAGGACTCGGCGGGGAAGCGACGCGTTTGCGGCCAACCAGGCCGCCCACGCCGAGCTGGCCGACGACCTGCGCGCGCAGCTCGAGTGTTCGCGTGCGGGTGGCGGCCCCAAGGCGGCCGAGCGACACGTCTCGCGCGGGAAGCTCCTCGCGCGCGAGCGCGTCGAGCGTCTGCTCGACCGGGGGTCGCCCTTCCTCGAGCTCTCGCCGCTCGCCGCGCACGGCCTCTACGAGGACCAGGCGCCGGGCGCCGGGATCGTGACCGGCATCGGCCGAGTGTCGGGCCGCGAGGTGGTGATCGTGGCCAACGACGCCACCGTGAAAGGCGGCACCTACTTCCCGATGACCGTCAAGAAGCACCTGCGCGCGCAGGAGGTCGCGCTCGAGAACCGGCTGCCGTGCGTCTACCTCGTGGACTCGGGCGGGGCCTTTCTTCCACTCCAGGACGAGATCTTCCCCGACAAAGGCCACTTCGGCCGCATCTTCTTCAACCAGGCGACGATGTCCGCGCAGGGCATCCCGCAGGTGGCCGCGGTGATGGGCTCGTGCACCGCGGGTGGCGCCTACGTGCCCGCGATGAGCGACGAGACGGTGATCGTCCGCGAGCAGGGCACGATCTTCCTGGGCGGTCCGCCGCTGGTTAAAGCGGCGACCGGCGAGGAGGTGACCGCCGAGGAGCTGGGCGGGGGCGAGCTGCACAGCCGCCGCTCGGGCGTGACCGACCACCTGGCCGGCGACGACCTCGAGGCGCTGGAGATCGTTCGCTCGATCATGACCACGGTGGGGCCGCGCGCGCCGGCGCCGTGGGAGCGCCTGGAGACCGAGGACCCGGCCGTCGACCCAGCCGAGCTGACTGGCGCGGTGCCCACCGACCCGCGTGCGCCCTACGACCCGCGGGAGCTGATCGCCCGCATCACCGACGGCTCGCGCTTCCACGAGTTCAAGGAGCTGTACGCAAGCACGCTGGTCTGTGGCTTCGCCCGTGTGCACGGGCACCCTGTGGGCGTCGTGGCCAACAACGGCGTGCTGTTCTCCGAGGGCGCGCTGAAGGCTGCCCACTTCGTCGAGCTGTGCGACCAGCGCTCGGTTCCCCTGCTGTTCCTCCAGAACATCAGCGGCTTCATGGTGGGCCGCGACTACGAGGCCGGCGGCATCGCGCGCGACGGCGCGAAGATGGTGGCGGCGGTCTCGTGCGCCCGCGTGCCCAAGCTGACGGTGATCGTCGGCGGCTCCTACGGGGCGGGCAACTACGGGATGTGCGGCCGGGCCTACTCGCCCCGCTTCCTGTGGATGTGGCCCAACGCGCGCATCTCTGTGATGGGCGGCGAGCAGGCGGCCACGGTGCTGAGCACCGTGGCCTCGGACCGAGACCCCGACGAGCTCGAGGCGCTCACTGCCCGCACCCGCGCCAAGTACGAGGACGAGGGGCACCCGTACCACTCGAGCGCGCGGCTCTGGGACGACGGCGTGATCGAGCCGGGCGTGACGCGGGACGTGGTGGGCCTGGGGCTGTCGGTGTGCGCCAACGCCCCTCTGGGGCCGATCGTGCGCCCTGTCTTTCGCATGTGAGACCACCGACCGGCGGTGTTCGGCCGGCCAACGCCCGGCCTGCGCTCCGGCGGTAGTCTCGCTGACTGATGGCGCTCGCCGAGGACTTCCAGCGGATCCTGGACACGCTTCCGCCCGACTGGACTTCGCTCGAGCTCGACATGCGGATCTTCGACGAGCAGCGTTACATCGAGGTGGCTCCGTTGATCTGCCAGATCAACGCGATGCCCTACTCCGAGCACGACTGGCACTGGCGCCTGCGCGTGGCGAACAAGTTCGGCCACGCGGCCGCGGCCGAGACGGTGCGCGGGACCCTTGCCCTGCTCGACGATCAGAGCGTGGAGGGTGAGCTGGTGATGCGCGAGGCTCGCTCGGGGCGCATGGAGGTCACACCGCTGTGGGGCCGCCCCGAGTCGATCCGCCGGGACTTCTACCGCCGCCACGGCCAGTGAGGGGGTCGCCGTGAGGGTGGCCCTCCTGTGTCCCGAGCTGCTGTTCGGGTCGAAGATCGAGGGCGCGCTGCGGGCGGCAGGGCACGAGGTGCAGCGCTGGGACGATCCCGAGGCGGTGAGGGCGACGGTGGAGAAGGGGGACGTGCTGGTTGTCGACCTGACCGACCCCGACCTCGACGGTGCCTCGGCCATCGCCCGCCTGCACGATCAAGGAGCCCTCGAGGACGTCTGGACGCTTGGCTTCTACTCGCACGTGGACACAGAGACCAAGCGCCGGGCGGAGGAGGCCGGCTTCCACCGGGTGGTTCCTCGCTCACGCATGGCCCGCGAGGGCCCGGCGCTGGTGGAGGGCCTGGCGGGCGGTCCCTAGCGAGGAGCGCAGGCCGAGCGCTGGTCGGCCGAGCACCGCAGCTCGTTCTACCGCCGGAGGTCGAAGGCCCGCTCGACGTCGAGCGGGCGGTCGATCACGCCGAAGCGGCGGTCGAAGGCCGCAAAGCCCTCGAGCGCCTTTCGGTCGAAGCGCAGCGGCGGACGCAGCGCGGGCGCCGTCGCCTCGAGTTGCTGAGAGGTCAGCTTGCGCTCCTGGCCCGAGCGCTCGGCGATCTCCTCCACGGCCGCGGGACGGTCGGCCAGCGCGGCCCGCGCGCCGTCCTCCAGGGCGGCGACGGCATCGCCCACCAGGCGGGGATCGCGGTCGACGGTCTCGCGGCGGGCGGTGAGCACCAGTTCCGGGTAGGGGGGTGCGCCGTAGTCCGAGACTCGGAACTCGGTGGTCTTGATTCCCGAGCGCCGCAGCGCCACGCCCTCGGCGTTCCAGAAGGCCACCACCGCGTCCACCCGGTCGGCGAGGAGGCTCCGGACAGCGGAGAAGCCGATGGTCACGCTGCGGGCTCGGCGAGGCTCGCCCCCGTCATCGGAGACCACCGAGCGAAGCACGGCGCTGTCGGAGGGCAGGCCGCTGAGGCCCACCCGCTTTCCCTCCAACTGCCGTGGCCGTCGCACGCCGCGCCGCGCGATCACCGCGGCGAGGGGCTGCTTGACCACGGGCGCCACGCCCACCAGGTCCTGGCCGCGCTGGCGGGCGAGGGCCAGGTCATGGATGTCCACCAGCGCCAGGTCGACCCGCTCGGCGGTGAGCAGCTTGATCGAGTCCGTGGAGGCCGAGGGCGCACGCACGCGCAGCCGCAGCCCGTGGCGGCGGTCAGCGCCGGTGCGCGCCGCCGCGTAGACCCCGACGTGGTTTGCGTTGGGCTGGAAGTCGAGCGCCAGGTCGACCTGTCGGGGGCCGAGCGGATCCTCCCTCTCGCCGCAGCCGAAGCTGAAGAGGGCGGCCGTCGCCGCGAGCAGGGCCAGGAGCCTCACGCCGCGGACTCTATGGCCGCAACTACACTGCCCGCCGTTCCCGACGGGAGGTCTCCCCTTTGCATGATCGAAGCCCCGCCGCCTACGTGGCGGAGTTCATCGGCACGCTGGCGCTCGTCTTCTTCATCTGCTCGGCGGTAGTGCTCTTCGTAAGCGCGCGCTTCACGGACTTCGTGGTCATCGGGCTGGTTCACCTCTTCGCCCTGTTCTTCCTGATCCAGACGCTGGCGCTGGTCTCGGGGGCCCACCTCAACCCGGCGGTGACCGTCGCTCTCGCGGCCATAAAGCAGATCAAGCCACCCGACGCCGTCATCTACGTGGTCGCTCAGCTGGCGGGGGGCGTGGCCGCGGGCCTGCTGGTACGGGCCCTGTTCACCGAGTTTCCCAACGCGGAGGCGCAGAACTTCGGGGCTCCGGGCCTCAGCGACCGCATCGGCGGGAAGGTAGGCCTCGGAATGCTCGCCGAGTTCCTCGGCACCTTCTTCCTGATGTTCACCATCGTCGGCGTCGCCGTGAACCCGCGCTCGTCAAAGGACTGGGCTGCGTTGGCCATCGGCGGCGCGCTCGGAGTGGGAGTGATGGCCCTTGGCCCACTCACCGGCGGATCCTTCAATCCCGCGCGCGCGTTCGGCCCGGCTCTGGTTGCCGACTCCTTCGACGGCTTCGGGAAGTTCCTGCTCGCATATGTCCTCGCTCCCATCCTGGGTGCCCTGGCCGCAGCTTTCGCCTACTCGGTGATGTTCATAGCCCCGCACAGCGAGGGCTCCGGGGGCATGGAGGCCGAGGGCTCCGGGGGCATGGAGCCCGTCGGGTGAGAGGCCGAGCGGCGCTCCAACGCTAGGCTCAGCCGCAGATGCGGCGCGTCACCTTCTCGCGCAACTTCACGCTTTCACTGTCGCGCACGTGCCGCTGCTACTGCAAGTACTGCGCCTTCGCCACGCACACGGCCCACCTGTACTCGCCGGCTGAGGTCGAGGGGCTGCTCGACGACGCTGCGCGACGCGGCGCGAAGGAGTTGCTGGTGCTCACCGGGGAGTCGCCTGAGGTCAACCCCGAGGTCGCCAGCCGTCTGGGCGACCTCGCCCACCGCGACTTCACCTCATACGTGGTCTGGGCTTGCGAGGGCGCGCTCGAGCGCGGGATGCTGCCCCACACCAACCTGGGCGTGCTCTCGCGCGAGGACCTCGCCCGCCTGCGGGAGGTGACGGCTTCGCAGGGCCTGATGCTCGAGTCGATCAACCCCGACCTGGTGGTCCACCAGGGCTCGCCCACCAAGCACCCGGAGCGCCGGCTGGAGACCATCCGCGCCGCCGGCGAGCTGAGGATCCCCTTCACGAGCGGCATCCTGGTGGGCATAGGGGAGACCCCGGATGAGCGTGTGGCCGCCCTGGAGGCGCTGGCTGACGTCCACGCCGAGCACGGCCACCTGCAAGAGGTGATCCTCCAGAGCTTCGTGCCCCACCCGCGCTACTACGGCGCCGAGCCCGCGCAGATCGCCGACTCCGCCCAGCGCGACGGCACCGCCGGCGAGGCGGCACAGATGCCGGCGTGGGGCAGGGAGGTCTCGCTCGACGAGATGCGGCTGCTCGTGCGCGAGTCCAAGCGGCTGATGCCCGACGTGGGCGTGCAGATCCCGCCCAACCTCAGCGACTGGTGGCTCCCGCTCGTGGAGGAGGGCGCAACCGACCTCGGCGGGCTGTCGGCCAACGGCGACCACATCTCGCCCGAGCATCCGTTCCCGTCGCCCCACCGCATGCGCAAGGAGCTCAAGCCCCGCGGCTACGCGCTGACCGAGCGCCTTTGCGTCTACCCGCAGTACATGGACTCCGAGTGGCTCGAGCAGGGCGTGCTCGACGTGGTGAAGGCCAACTACTGGAGCTTCATCCCGCGGCGCGGCTCGGGGCGACGCGAGTCCCAGCCGGTGCGGCTCGACCTCGTCCCGGGCGCGATCACGCGGGCCGGCGACGGCCAGTCCCTCGGGGCCGAGGAGCTCGCGGCGCTGTTCGCCGAGACCCGTCCCGAGGCGATCGAGGACATGCGCCAGGCGGCTGACGAGCTGCGCGCCGAGCTGACGGGCGACACCGTGACCTTCGTGGTCAACCGCAACATCAACGTCTCGAACGTGTGCGTGGTCGGGTGCGCGTTCTGCGGCTTCGGCCAGGGCCGGCGCTCGCCCGACGCCTACGAGCACGGGCGCGAGGAGTTCGTGCGCCGGGTGCGCGAGGCGGTTGAGTTCGGGGCCACCGAGATCTGCATGCAGTCGGGCATCCATCCCGACTGGGAGCTCGAGGACTACGCGGGCTGGCTGGCGCTGGCCAAGGAGACCGCGCCCCAGATCCACCTCCATGCCTTTTCGCCGATGGAGATCGACCACATGGCGCACTCGACGCCGCTGGACGAGGTCTTCGCAGTGCTGCGAGAGGCCGGCCTGGGCTCTACGCCGGGCACCGCCGCCGAGGTGCTCCACGACGGCGTGCGCGAGCGGATCTCTCCCAACAAGCTGCCGGTCGGGCGCTGGGTCGAGGTGATCGAGGCCTCGCACGCCGCCGGGCTGCGCTCCACGTCCACGGTGATGTTCGGTCACATCGAGGAGCCGCACGAGCTGGCCGAGCACATGCGCGTGGTCCGCGAGCTGCAGGAGCGCACCGGCGGCATCACCGAGTTCGTGCCGCTCTCGTTCATCCCCTTCCACACGATGCTCGGGCGCACCCACGGCATCGAGGAGATCTCCCGGGAGGAGAACCTCAAGCACACCGCGGTCTTCCGCCTGGCCCTCGGGCGCTCGATCACCAACCTGCAGGCCAGCTGGGTGAAGATGGGCCTCGACGCCGCCACCGAGTCATTGAGCTGGGGCGTGAACGACCTGGGGGGCACCCTCATGGAGGAGAGCATCTCGCGCCTCGCCGGCTCCTACCACGGCGTGCGCCTTGAGCCCTCGGACCTGATCGGCGCCGCCCACGCCGCGGGACGCCCCGCGGCGGAGCGCGGCACGCTCTACGAGGTGCGCGCCCGCCACGATCTGCCCGTCGCCGCCTGATGGCCTCGACCGGCTTGGTTCGCTCGGAAGGGCGAGCTACATCAGCGAAAGAGGTCCTCCTCGACCGGTCGCCGCAAGGCCGCCGCGCCCGGGCCGTCCTCTTTGGTGACGAGTCGGTCCAGCCCGCGCACCAGCACTGCGGGCTCGGCCTCGTCCTTGAGGCGTGCCAGGTCCGCAGCAGCTGCCAGCGCGTCCGCGGTGGCCAGCGCCGTTGCTCGCAGCTCGCGGCCGTGGGCGTCCGTGCGCCCGCGCCAGTCGTCCAGCGGTACAAGACCTGCCGCGCCGATCGCCACGTCCACCTGGCCCAGGCGCCACGCGCGGCCGAAGGAGTCGCTGATCACCACGGCCGGCCGACCCGGCAACCGGGCGCGCATGCCGCGGGCCGAGCGGTCGGGGTCCTCCGGCAACAGGACCGCGTGGCCCTCGGGCGCGTTGGACTGGTCGACGCCCGCATTCGCGCAGATCAGGCCGTGGTGGGTCTCGCAGATCAGCACCCCGCGCTCGGCCCGCAGCAGCGTTGCGGTCTCGTCGAGGACAGTCTGCACCAGGCGGGGGTCCTTGCCGTGCTCGGCGGCCAGCTCCCGCGCACGCGGCCCGGGGTCCACCGCGGCCAGCTCGCGCAGGCGCCCTTCCGCCTTCGAGACCACCTTGTGAGCGACGACCAGCACATCGCCGGACTGCGGAGAGGCGGCCTGGGCGAGCACGGCGGCCAGGTCGTCGCCAGGGCGGACCTCGGGCAGCCCGCCCACGACGTGCAGGCTGAAGTCGCTCAGGCGCCTGCTGGGACCGGCGCCGCAAGCGCGCCCATGCGCCCGAGCTGAGAGAGGGCGCCGCGGGTCTGGGGCGCCAGCCCCCGCCGGCTCTCGAGCCGGCGGGCCACCTCGGCCAGGTCGTCCGGGGTGTCCACGTCCAGCATGAGCGACGGCAGCTCGCTCACCGAGTGGGTGATTCCGGCTGCGTCGGCCGCGGACACGTGGCGGGCGAAGCTGTCGGGACCGAAGCTCGGCACGAAGGCGTCGGGAGGGCAGAGCAGGAGCGCGTTGGTGCCCGTGCCGTGGCGGTCGGGCACGATGGCCACCCCACGCTCGCCGGCCGGCTCGCGCTCGAGCAGGGCGGTCAGCTCCGCGGGGTCGAGGAGCGGCGCGTCACCGGGCACCAGGAGCGCCCGGTCGAAGCCCTCCGAGAGGGCGTGGCGCACTCCGATCAACGCCGCCGCTGACTGGCCTTCCTCGGTGGGGTCGGTGAGCACGAGCACGCGCTCGGCCCGAGCCGCCCACTCGGCCGACCGGTCCCCGGTGATCACCGCCACCTCGTCGAGGGCGGGCACGTGGCGCAGCGCGTTGAGCACGTCGGCGAACATCGCCCGGGCCAGGGCTTGGCGCGAGCCCCCCGCCAGCAGCTCACCCAGACGCTGCTTGGCGGCGCCGAAGCTCTTGATGGGGAGGATGGCGATGGTGTGCATCGGCCGGAGGGACGTCCGCCCGACTGTACCGCGGCGCGATCTGCTCAGCGCCTCAGAGAAGCCGCAAAGTCGACGGTCTTCTCGGCCACCCGCCGCATCGATGGCACGTCGTTCATCAACGTCTCGATCTCGAGCGACGGCAGGCCGTCCACGGGCTCGTCGGCCACCACCCCGTCGATCACCTCTCCGTAGGCGCCGGCGATCCCCTGTGCGCTGCGTTCGATCCCCGCGTGCTCGCAGAAGGCCGCCGTCGGGCCCTTGAGCACCCTCCCTTCCACGAACGGGCTCACCGCGACGACCGGCGCGCGGGTTCGCACCAGCGCGTCGTGCATCCCTGGAAGGGCGAGTATCGGTCCGATGGAGATCACGGGGTTCGAGGGGCCGACCACCACCGCCTCGGCCAAGGCGATCGCCTCGAGCACGTCCGGCGTGGGGCCCGCCGAGGACACGCTCGCCAGGTCCACGTCCTCGACCGGTCCCTGAGCACCGTTGAGGATCATGAACTCCTGCAGTGCCCACCAGCGCCCGGCGGCGAGCACGCGGGTGGGCACCGGCTCGTCGGTCATGGGCAGCACGCGGGAGGCCACTCCCATCGCCTCCACCACGCGCGCATGGGCGTCGGTCAGGCGGGCGCCCGCCCGAAGCTCCTCGGTTCGGATGAGGCACATGGCGAGGTCGCGGTCGCCCAGGCGAAACCACGTCGGGCGCGCCGCGCGTTCGAGCGCCTCCATGACCTCCCAGGTATCGCCACGCAGGCCGTAGCCCCGCTCGTCGATCTCGTCGGCCAGCCAGTAGGTCACGAGGTCGGGGTCGGGCGCCACGTGCACGCCGTAGACCTCGGCGTCGTCCCCGCTGTTGGCTACCACGGTCAGGTCGGACACCTCCGCGAGGCCGCGGGCCAGCTTTGCCCCGCCCGTGCCGCCCGAGAGGAGCGTGACTCGCATGGAGCGAGCGGTGCTCGCCCGACCAGCGCTCGGGCTGCCCTCCTCCGCTACCAGAGCTGCTCCGGCAGTCCCGTGAGCTTGATCCCAGCGTGCACCTTGTGGCGAGAGTTCACGGAGATCAGGAGAGGCGTGAGGCCTTCGACCAGCCTCGCCGTCTCGAGCAGGCCCGCGTTCACCGGTCGCAGGCCGTCGATCCGCGCGATCAGCTCGGCCACCCGGCGCTTGTCGTCGCGCTTGTCGCCGCAGATCAGCACGTCCTCGTCCAGCTCTGCGTCGAGGTCTCCCAGCGCCGGTGCGCTGACGGTGTGCAGCGCGCTGACCACCGCCACCCCCTCGGGCACCATCTCCTGGGCCTGCTGCGCGGCCGAGCCCTGTGGCACCCCCAGCAGCCGCGTGGCCTTGCCCGAGACCGCGGCCGCGAGGGGCACGGTGGCGTCCACGAGCAGTTGGCCGGGCTCGAGCACCTCGCGCAGGTTGTTGAGGTTCTCCGACTGGTTGCGAAAGGGGACGGTGAGGATGACGATCGGGCCCTGCCGGGCGGCCTCTGAATTCTCAAGGCCGTGGGCCTCCCCGTCCGCGATCCTGCCGGCGGCCTCCTGGGCGCGA
>JACCZR010000001.1 GCA_013695855.1 Thermoleophilaceae bacterium | reverse complement strand
TCCTTGGCTCGCGGGGAAGGGGGCGGTGGCGGCGGGGAAGGGGCAGGTGGCGCCGCGGAAGGGGGCGGTGGCGCCGCGGAAGGGGGCGGTGGCGCCGCGGAAGGTGGCGGTGGCGCAGGGACGGTCCGGGCCGTGTCAGGGTGGGCCCTCCGTGGAGTGGGCCCCGCCGCGCGATCCGCTCGCGAGGGCGTGGGTGCCGCGGGTTGCTGCCCAGCGCCGGCGTCGAGCCCCAGGAATTCGGCAATGCGCCGGACCGGCGCCTGCAGAAGGCCGATGAGGAGCTTGAGGACGAACACCGCTCGAGGCCAGTTCCCGCCTGTGGCGACGGGAAAACAACCGGGTTGATGGTCAGTCCTTGCGGGTAGCCCAATGGCGCATGGGCTCTCCCACGTCCAACCCCCCCTGGGCGGAGCAGGCACCCGGCCCCATGGCCGGCTACTCAGACCAGCCGCCGCCCTTTGGCAGCTACGCCTTCATGACCGTCGTCTTCGCCACGGTCTTCGGCGGTGCGCTCGCCGCCGCCCGAGCGAGTGGCCGCGAGCTGCCCGAGCGCGTGCCCACCCAGGACGTGGTGCTGGTGGGCGTGGCCACTCACAAGCTCTCGCGGATGATCAGCAAGGACCGGATCACCAGCTTCGCCCGTGCGCCGTTCACCGAGTTCGAGGAGAACGCAGGACACGGCGAGGTCGAGGAGAAGCCCCGCGGCCGAGGCTTGCGCCGCTCGCTCGGAGAGCTGCTCATCTGCCCCTACTGCCTGGCCCAGTGGGTGACCGCGAGCTTCGCCGTCGGCCTGGTCTACGCGCCCCGCGCGACCCGGCTGGTAGCCACGGTGTACACCGCGGAGGCGATCTCAGACTTCCTGCAGCTGGCCTACACGGCAAGCGAGAACAGGGCCTGAGGACGACGTCGCAGGCGCGCCGGCCCCCGCACACCGGCGACGGTGGAGCGCTCTGGGTCTCGCCATTTGGCGAGACCGACTTGACCCCCTGACATCCCTCAGCTTGCGGTTCAGACCAGGCCGAATGCTTGCGTGCTCAGCGGAGGGGGTGGGATTCGAACCCACGGGACCCCTCAACGGGGCCCTCCGGTTTTCAAGACCGGTGCATTCGACCACTCTGCCACCCCTCCGAGAATCCCAACTCTAGGAGTGCGGTGAGGGCGCCCTTCCGCGGCGCCGGGAAGTTACCGGCGGCGTTACGAAGGGGCTGAAGTCAGCCCCACCGGGCACGAGACCCCGGTGCCGCCCAGGCCGCAGTAGCCGCCGGGGTTCTTGGCCAGGTACTGCTGGTGGTAGCCCTCGGCGTAGAAGAACTCTCCCGCGGGCTCGATCTCCGTGGTGATCTCCGCCGAGTGGCCCGCGGCGCGCAGCGCGTCCGCGAAGCTCGAGCGGGAGACCAACGCGGCCTCACGCTGGGCTTCGGAGTAGGTGTAGATCCCCGACCGGTACTGGGTGCCCACGTCGTTGCCCTGTCCCATTCCCTGGGTGGGGTCGTGGCCCTCCCAGAAGGCCCGCAGCAGGTCGTCGTAAGAGATCTTCGCCGGGTCGAAGGCCACGAGCACCACCTCGTTGTGGCCGGTCTTCGCCGAGCAGACCTCCTCGTAGGAGGGGTTCGGCGTGTAGCCCGCCGCGTAGCCCACGGCGGTGGTGTGGACGCCCTCGAGCTCCCAGAAGATCCGCTCGGCACCCCAGAAGCAGCCCATGCCGAATACCGCCTGCTCGGTCCCCTCGGGGAAAGGTGGCGCGAGCGGAGTTCCGAGCACGTAGTGCGAGCCCGAGACCGGCATCTTCTCCGAGCGCCCCGGCAGGGCGTCCTCGGGGGCGGGCATCTCGGTCTTGTGCTTGCCGAAGAAGAGCATCTGCATCGAGGGTAGTCGGAGCCGCTTACGAGGAGCGAACGCCCGGCCCGGCGTCCCGCTGCCCGGTGCGGCAGGGTCTGGGGATATGCCTCCCCGTTCCGAACGGACGTCCGCCCTGCGTCGGCGGCTTCGCACGGCCGTGGCCATGGTCCTCCCGGGAGGCTTCACCGAGCTGAGGCGGCGCCGGGGGCGAGCCCACGTGCTCGCCGCGCGAGATCGCAAGCTCGCCGAGGGCGCAGCAACGCTCGGCGCCGGAGGCGGCTCCGAGTTCTCCGTCGAAGGGGCGGTCCGCTTCCTGACGGCACGGGGCCTCGACGAGCCAACCGTGCGAGAGGGCTCGATCCCTCAGGAATCGCTGGACTACGTGCACACCTTCCTGCGTTCGGAGCTCGGGGAAGCAGGCCCGGTCCTGGCCCTGCACATCGGGAACTTCGTCGGCGTCTCACTGGCCTGGCTCACGGACGCGCTTCGCTCCCTGAGCCCCGGCTCGCGGGTGTTCTCGATCGACCCGGACATCACCCACCGCGCCGTGGAGCGCCCGGCGACGCACGTGTTCGCGCTGCTGGGACACTTCGGGCTGCTGGAGAGCAACGTGGTCATCAGCGGCTACACGCTCGAGCAGGGCGTTGGCGACGACAACGCCTTGGAGCCGGCTCGCGCCGTCGAGGCAGAGCAGCGGTCCGAGCAGGTGCTGCGAAGCCTCGGCGACCTCGCGAGCCGGCGCTTTCGCCTCATCCTCATCGACGGAAACCACGACGCGCGCTACCTGGAGCGCGAGCTCGAGCAGGTGCGCCGCCTGCTCTCACCCGGAGGGCTCCTCGTGCTCGACGACGTGGACGAGGCGACGTGGGACCTCGTCGCCGCCATCTTCGACCGGCTGGCCGGGGAGGGTGACTTCGAGGAGCTCGGCCGCGACGGGCGGCTCGGCATCCTTCAGGCCCGGCCCCAGGCCGGCACTAGACAGGCGAGCCCTCTAGACGCGCCCTAGGCATCCGAAAGGCGAGCAGTCGACCACCAAGTTGCGGCGGCGTGTCTCGCGCAGCCGGCCCCTGCGGTCGCGGCTGCGCACGCGCACGAGGGCGGGGGCGCGTAAGGAGTCGGATTCCCGGAGCTCAGCGGACACGTCTTTCACCTCGCCGCGGCCCAGGTCGAAGCGCTCGGTTCCGATCGTCCGGGCGCCCAGACGGATGATCACGCGCCCCCGACAGCGGCGAGGCCCGTCGCGTGGGCAGGCGATCTCGGACTTCAGCGACCCCGGTCCCCTTATGTCCTCGAGGAAGACGAAGGAGAGGGGGACCGCGGCGGGGCTTCCGGCGCGGCGGACCCGTTCGCAGCCGCGAACGAAGAAGTCGAGTCGATCGATACGCAGGAGGTCGCTGCCCCCGCCGCACGAGATGTCGTCGGTGGCGCGGTCGCTCGCGTCGATGCGATCGGCGCCTCGTCCGACCTTGATCCGGTCGAAGCCCGAGCCGCCCTTCACCCGGTTGGGGCCACTGTTTCCCACAACCAGGTCGTCGCCCCGGCCGCCGTCGAGACGGTCTCGCGTCCGCCCTGGGCCGGCCTCCAGGAGGTCGCCTCCCGACCCTCCGCTCAGGCGGTCCTCCCCGCCTCCCCCGAACAGCCCGTTGGCGGAGCGGTTGCCCGAGATGCGGTCCGCACGGCGGCCGCCCACGATCCCCTCCACGTCGGAGCCGATCCGGTCTCCCTCGCCCGGCGCACCGTCGTTGGCGCGGCCGTCGAGCGACAGGCTCAGGCCGCGGGTGCGCCGGCGGTAGCTGACCGTGTCTTGGGACCCGAACAGGTTTGCCCCGCCGATGAAGACGTCCGCCCCGTTGGTGGCTGCGTCCTCGATGAAGGTGTCCGCCCCGTCACCGCCTCTCATCACGTCGTTGCCTGCGCCGCCTGCAAAGGTCACCGGGGGCTGGAGGGGGGAGCTCACACCGAGATCGTCGTCTCCCTCGCCGCCCTCCATCAGCACCTCCCCGGAGATGGGCCCGGTGATGCGCGCGTGGTCCGCGCCGTCGAGCAGGCGGATCTCGGCGCCCGGGGTGTCCGCCACAGGCACCGTGCACGAGGCGCGGGTGGAGTCCGAGGGGTTGGGCCGCGAGCAGCCGGGACCGGGATTGATCCCCGCCGGGTCCGAGAAGTCGATCCGCCCCGGCACGGGGAACCCCGAGACATCCGCCGGAATGACTGACGCGTCGACTCTGTTGACCTCGCCCGGCTGAGCCGAGTACCGGACCCCGAGCGTGGCGATCGGGCGCTGATCGGGAAAGGTCTGCACAGTCGCGGCCCCTGCCGCGCCGGGAAGCAGGGCAAGCGCCAGCCCGGCGGCTGCCAGCGCCAGCGCCAGCGAAACGGTACGACGAGGCTGTCCCACGGCCAGACGACCCTACGCCCATGCGCCGCGCCGCGCAAACGAAAGCTCAAGCCAGGCGAGCCGGGGCACCGTGCCGGCGCAGCACCTCGGGCACATCGAGGCCGTGGGTCTCCACGAGCGCGATGATCGTCCGTCCCGTCACGGCCGTCCCGTTGAGCGTGTGGACGTGGCGCGGGCCCTTTCCGTCCGCGGGCCGGTAGCGCACGTCGAGGCGGCGCGCCTGGAAGTCGGTGGTGTTCGAGCAGGACGTCAGCTCGCGGAACCGTCCCTGGCCCGGCAGCCACGCCTCGAGGTCGTACTTCTTCGCCGCCGAGGCGCCCAGGTCGTCCAGTGCGATGTTCACCACCCGGTAGGGGATGTCGAGCGCCTGCAGCAGCGACTCCTCGATCGACAGAAGGCGCTCGTGCTCGTCGGCCGAGTCCTCGGGGCGCACGAAGGCGAACATCTCGACCTTGTCGAACTGGTGCACGCGAAAGATCCCGCGCGTGTCCTTGCCCGCGGCTCCGGCCTCACGGCGAAAGCACGAGGAGAAGGCCGCATAGCGCAGCGGAAGCGAGGATTCCTCGGCGATCTCCCCCGCGTGCATCGAGGCCAGGGGCACCTCGGAGGTGCCCACGAGGTAGAGGTCGTCGTCGGGCACGCGGTAGATCTGCTGCTCGGTGTCGGGCAGGAAGCCCGTGCCGAACAGGGCCTCCTCGCGTGCCAGCACAGGCGGGAGGACCGGCGTGAAGCCGCGCGAGCCGAGCTCCTCGAGCGCCCAGCGCACCAGGGCCAGCTCCAAGAAGACCAGCGAGCCCTTGAGGTAGGCGAAGCGCGAGCCCGCGACCCGCGCCCCGGCCTCGAGGTCCACGAGCCCGCCGAGCAGCTCCAGGTGGTCGGGGCCCGAGGCGCCCGCCTCCCCCACCTCGCGCAGCACCTCATCCTCGAGGGGAGCGCTCGGGTCGGGCAGGTTGGGCAGCGCGGCGAGCGCGGCGTCCAAGCGCTCGGACACCCCACGCAGCTCGGCGTCCAGCTCCTTCTCGCGCTCGCCAGAGCTGCGCACCGCGGCGATCGCCTCCGAGGCGTCCTCGCCCGAGCGCTGCAGCTCGCCTATGCGCTTCGAAGCGCGGTTGCGCTCGGCGCGCAGCTCCTCGAGCTCGGGCAGCAGGGCCCGCCGGCGGGAGTCGAGCTGGAGGACCGGGTCCAGCCTCTCGGCGTCACCGCGCCGCGCGAGCGCCTCGCGGGCGCCCTCCGGGTCATCGCGTATCCGCTTGAGGTCGAGCACGTCCGCGGCCAGCCGCGGCTACAGCGACGGAGCGCAGGCCGGGCGCCCAGGGAGGAACGCAGGCCGGGCGCCCAGGGAGGAGCGCCCGCGCGACCCGATCACTGGCCGCTGCGCTTTCCGCTGCCGGCGTTGGACCCCGGGTTGACGGTCTCGCTGCCCCCTTCGCGGTCATCGCCCGAGTACTCGGCCACGAAGCTCGCGATCTCCTGGGCCTCCTTGCCCACGACGATGTTGGCCGGCATGATCGCCCCCGAGAAGCCCCCGTTGCGGATGGCGTAGAGGACGTCGTCGCGCTCCTCCACGCGAATGTTGAAGTTGGGGCCGTTGCTGCGCTCGCCGCCGATCTTCCCTCCCTCGGGCTTTGACCCGTAGGAGTTGGCCGCCTCGAGGCTGTGGCAGCCGCTGCAGCGCTCCTCGAAGAGCTCGGCGCCCTTGCGGGCCGTCTGCTGGCTCTCGGGCACCGTGACCTCGCCGCGGCAGCCGGCGAGGGCCACCAGCATGCCCACGGCGACGGCGGCGCCGATACGCGGAAACAGGCGCAGGGGGCGGTGCACGGCGCTGCATAGTATCCGCCGGCCCATGCGGTTCCGCGTCCGCCTGCCCCTCCTCGTCGCCCTCCTGCTCACCGCGGGTTGCGGGGGCGACGACGAAAAGAAGGGGCCCAGGGGACCGGTGAGGACCGTGCCGGCCGGACAGCCCTTGCGCGTGGTGGGCAAGGAGTACAGCTTCACGCCCGCGCGCGTGAGCACAGGCGGCTCGGAGCCCATCCGCGTCGAGCTCGAGAACCGGGGCACCCTGGCCCACAACCTCAAGGTCCTCCAGGACGGGCGCGAGCTGGGCGGCACGCCCACCTTCACGCAGGGCACGCGTGGAGGCTCGGTCCAGCTCGCGCCGGGCAAGTACCGCGTGGTGTGCACCGTGGGCAACCACGAGCAGTTGGGCATGGTCGGCGAGCTCGAGGTGACCGGGCGTTGAGCAGTCCAGCCCCCCGCCCAGGGGCCGGTCAACCGCCGCCGGTCGCGTAGGCTCGCACGGCCAGCGTGAGGATCAGCAGGGCGCCCATCGTCATCACGCCCATCTCCGCAAGGGCCACCCGCCGAGCGATGGCGACCTGCTCGGAGCGGTCAAGACCTTCCACGTCGGCGATCCCCTCGAGCTCGCGCAGGGCCACGGTCGCCCGAAAGCCCTCGCTGAGCAGGGTGATCACCAACGGCGCCACGCCGTAGGCGATGTGCAGGCCGTCGGGCGCCTCGGCGCCGCGAGCGGACAGCATCAGGCCGATGACCACCTGGGCGGCCACCGTGGCCTGCGCCCCCCGCAGCAGGGGCCAGAAGACCAGGCTCGGCCGCTTTCGCACCCACGACACCCCGCCCCATCCCGCCGCTGCCGCGTTGGTCCCCAGGACGGCGATGCCCAGCACCAAGTGCAGGCCGGTCACAAAGATCGCTTTCGCACTATGTAGCACTCGCGCACAAACCGAGATATACCTCCCGGCGTGCTCAAGGAGTACGTGCCCGCCCTCGTGTTTCTCTTCCTGGGGGTCACGGTCGGGCTCGTGCTCACCAACCTGAACAGCGTCCTCGGCCCCACCAAGCCCAACAAGGTCAAGGCCGAGCCCTACGAGTGCGGCCTGCCGTCGGACGTCCGTAAGAGCTTTCGCTTCGGGATCAGCTTCTACTTGATCGCGATGCTCTTCATACTCTTCGACATCGAGGTGGTCTTCCTCTACCCGGTGGCGCTCCAGCTCGACGCCTTCGGCGTCTTCGCGCTGGTGGAGACGATCGTCTTCATCGTCCTGCTGTTCTTGGCCTTCGTGTTCGTGTGGCGACGAGGAGCCCTCGATTGGAAGTGAAGCGCCAGAAGCTCGACTCGATGAAGGTGCGCGGGGCGCGCGCCCAGCAGATGCTGCGCGGCGACCTCGAGGGAGAGGACCTCGAGGCCTACGTCGAGGAGCGCGTGCTGCTCACCAAGTTCCATGACGCCCAGAACTGGGCGCGCAAGAACGCGATGTGGCCGCTGGGCTTCGGCCTGGCCTGCTGCGCGATCGAGATGATCACCGTGATCGGCTCGCCGCGCAACGACCTCTCGCGCTTCGGCGCCGAGGTCATCCGCTTCACCCCCCGCCAGGCCGACATGCTGATCATCTCCGGTCGGGTGTCGGTGAAGATGGCGCCGGTCATCCGCCGGCTCTACGACCAGATGCTCGAGCCCAAGTGGGTGATCTCCATGGGCGCCTGCGCGTCCAGCGCCGGCATGTTCAACAACTACGCCCTGGTGGCCGGCTGCGACAAGTTCCTTCCCGTTGACGTCTACGTGCCCGGCTGCCCGCCTCGGCCCGAGGCGCTGATGTACGGGATCATCAAGCTCCAGGAGAAGGTCTCCGGAGACGAGGGCCTCGGATGGCGCGAGCGCTACCAAGCGGAGGGCACCGAGGAGGTCGCGTGATGGACGCTACGGGCCTGGAGCTGGTGGCCCAGCGGGTCCGCGACGGCGTCGGCGACGACTCGGTGGTGAGCACCAGCTTCTTTCGCCGTCAAGCGACGCTCGAGGTCGCCCCGGCAAGCGTGCGCGACGTGCTGGAGCACATGCGCGACCGCGACGAGGAGCCGTGGGAGTTCCTCTCCAGCCTCCACGGCTGCGACTACCTGCCCGACGAGCCGCGACTGGGGATCCACTACCAGCTCCTCTCGATGGAGCGCCTCGATCGCATCAACGTCAAGACTCGCGTGGGGGTCGAGGAGCCTGTGGTCCCGAGCGTGATGGACCTCTACCCCACCGCGAACCACCAGGAGCGCGAGGTGTACGACATGTTCGGCGTGGTGTTCGAGGGCCACCCCGACATGCGCCGCATCCTCATGCCCGAGGACTACGAGGGCCACCCCCAGCGCCGCGACTTCCCCATCGGCGGCGAGCCGGTGCTCTTCACCTACAACGAGAAGAAGCTGCCCAACTGGTATGGCTGACGTAAAGGGCGCCTCATACCGCGAGCGCGAGCGCTCGATCACCATCGACACCGCCGGCGATGAGCCGATCATCGGCACCGACGTCGCCACCGGCGCCGACCTCGAGCCCGAGCACGAGCTCATGACGATCAACCTCGGGCCTCACCACCCGGCCACCCACGGGGTGCTGCGGCTGCTCACGACGATCGAGGGCGAGACGGTCACCGACATCAAGCCGATCATCGGCTATGTCCACACGGGGATCGAGAAGAGCTGCGAGGACCAGCAGTACTGGAAGGCCATCACGTTCGTGGAGCGGATGGACTACCTCTCCTACTACTTCAACGCCGCGGCGTTCTGCATGGCCGTCGAGACGCTGCTCGAGGAGGAGGTCCCCACCCGCGCCCAGTACCTGCGAGTGATCCACATGGAGCTCAACCGGATCGCCTCGCACCTGTTCTGGATCGCGACGGCTGCGTTGGACATCGGCGCGGTCACCATGCTCTGGTGGGGCTGCCGCGACCGCGACATGGTGCTCGACCTGTTCGAGATGTCCAGCGGCCAGCGCCTGCACACGCGCTACTTCCAGGTGGGCGGCGTCTTCGAGGACATCCCGCCCGGCTTCGAGCGAAAGACGCGCGAGTTCATCGAGGCGATGCCCGCGCGCCTCGACCAGTACTCGGCGCTGCTGGACCGCAACGAGATCTGGCTGCGGCGCAACAAGGGCACGGGCATCGTGCCCGTCGAGCAGCTGCTCGAGCTGGGCGTCACCGGCCCGCTGCTGCGGGCCGCGGGCAACCCCTGGGACCTGCGCAAGGCAATGCCCTACTCCTGCTACGAGGACTTCGACTTCAGGATCCCGGTGGGCACGGTGGGCGACAACTACGACCGTTACCGCGTGCGCCTGGCAGAGGTCCGCGAGTCCTTGAAGATCGTCGAGCAGGCCCTCGACGGGCTGCCGGAGGGCCCGTGGATCACCTCCAACCGCAAGGTCGCGCTGCCGCCGCGCCACGAGCTGGCCACCTCGATGGAGGCGCTGATACACCACTTCAAGCTGGTGACCGAGGGCTTCCGCGTGCCACCGGGTGAGGCCTACGTGCCGATCGAGTCGCCGCGCGGCGAGCTGGGCGCCCACGTGGTGTCCGACGGCGGCACCCGCCCGTTCCGTGCGCACTTCCGGGACCCGTCGTTCACGAACCTGCAGGCCACCTCCGTGATGAGCGAGGGTGGCATGGTCGCCGACGTCATCGTGGCGATCGCCTCGATCGACCCCGTGATGGGCGGTGTCGACCGGTGAACCACCCCACCACGTTCGTCGTCCCCTCCGCTGCGCTCGTCCCCCGAACGACGCCGAGGGGACTCCGATGATCGACGACACCACCCGCACCGAGCTCGAGCAGATCGCCGCGCGCTACCCCGAGGCCCGGTCCGGCCTGCTGCCGATGCTGCACCTGGTGCAGTCCAGCCAGGGCCGGGTGACCGCGGAGGGCATCGAGACGTGCGCCAGGATCCTCGGCCTCTCGGCCGC
>JACCZR010000277.1 GCA_013695855.1 Thermoleophilaceae bacterium | reverse complement strand
GTGCGGGCACGTCCTCCACGCGGTCATTGGCGCCGGTGGTGGTGCCGCCGCTCCCCGGAGTGCCCTTGCTGCCGCAGGGGGCCCCGCGGGCGTTTCGCAGCTGCTCGGCGTAGCCGGGGGCGTACTGCTCGATGTCCGGCGGGAGGTCGCCCAGCGCGCCGCCCAGCTGGCGATCGTTGTACTTGCAGGGCGCCACCGTGCCGTTGTTCTTGTAGTCCTGGAGCTGAGCCGCGGCCGGCGAGGTGACGGCCAGGGACAGGACGGCGAACAGGGCGAAGACCAGGCGGCGCATCGTCCACACGGTAGCGCCCGGCGGACACCAGTGCGTCCCATGGTCACAATGGGGCGCGATGGCCGCCACCGCCACCCGAACGCTGCCGCTGGGCTCCAGTCACGCGGACGCCGAGCACCCCCCTCAGCGGCCGCCCCGCGCCGCCTTGGCGCTCGGCATCGGCCTCCTGGTGGCCGTGGCCTTCGCCGCGGCCTTCAACGGCGCGATCCGGGTGACCGACGCCAGCGACCTTCAGGTCGGCCTCGCCCTGGTCGGCATCGGCACCCTGGCCGCGCTCGTGGCGGGCCGGGGGCTGCGGTCGAGCGCGCACGCCGGCGGCTGGGCGGGCGTGGCCCTGCTCGCCGTCTACGGCGCCTGGTGTGCCCTGTCGATCTCATGGTCGATCGCCCCCGACGAGAGCTGGATCGAGGCCAATCGCGCCTGGGGCTACGCCCTGGCCGCCGGGCTGGCCGTGGTGCTCGGAGCGAGCCTCGGGCGCGCGCCCGAGAGGCTGGCGGTGGCCTACGTGGGCCTGGCCACCCTGGTCGCGGCCTACGCGCTGGGCGGGAAGGTGGTGCCGTCGCTGTTCGACCACGCGGGCGAGGTCTCGCGCCTGCGCGCGCCGGTGGGCTACTGGAACGGGTTGGCGCTCTTCTGCGCCCTGGCAGTGCCCCCGGGGTTGATGATCGCGGGCGACACCGCCCGGGCGCGCCTGCGGGTGCCGGCGCTGGCGGGCCTGGTGGTGCTCGTCTCGACGATCGCGCTCACCTATTCGCGCGGCGGACTGGCGGTCACGATCCTCGGGGTGGCGGTGATGGTGGCCCTCGGCCCCGAGCGCCTGCGCACCGCCTGTCTCGCCGGCATCGTCCTCGTGGGCGCCGTGCCGGGTCTGCTCGTCGCCTTCCTGCGCGACGACCTGACCACTGACGGGCTCAAGGCCTCACAGCGCGCCGACGACGGCCTGCTGCTCTTGCTGGCCTTGGCGATCGGGCTCGCCATCGCCTTCGTGCTTGCGCGGATGGTGTGGCGCGCTGGGGACTCCCTGCGCCTCGGGCCCTCCGCCACGGCGCGTATGGCGCGACTGTTGGCCGGCCTCGGCGCGCTGGCGGTCATGGGGGTGCTGATCCTCACCGCGACCGGTTGGGTCGGCGACCAGCTGGACGGCTTCACCAAGCCCCGGGCCGAGCGCGTGACCGACCCGGCCCGGATCGTGGCCAGCACCTCGGGCAACCGCTGGGTGTGGTGGAAGGAGGCGGTCGGTGCCACCTGGGACGAGCCGGTCTTCGGCTACGGCGCGGGCTCTTTCCCGCTCGTGCACCGTCAGTACCGCCAGCAGCGCCTCGACGTCCGCCAGCCGCACAGCGTGCCGCTCGAGTTCCTGTCGGAGACGGGCATAGCGGGTGCGGCGCTGGCCTTCGGCGGCCTGGGGCTCCTGACCGCGGCCGGGATCCGGCGGCTGCGCGGGTCCAGCGGCGCCGAGCGGGCCTACGCGGGGGCGCTGATGGGCGCCTGTGCTGCCTGGGCCGCCCACCTGTGGGTGGACTGGGACTGGGACATACCCGCGGTGACCCTCCCCGTGCTGATCTTCCTCGGCGTGCTCGCCGCGCGGGCGCCGGGCTCCGCCGGGTCGCCGCTGGCGCGAGGGGAGCCGGGCGTACCGACTCTGGTGGCCGGCGGGTTGGCGCTCGTGCTGTTCGTCGTCTCCGCCGCGCTGCCCGCGCTCGCGCGCGAGAAGTCCAACGACGCCCTAACCCTGGCCTCCAAGGGCGGCACGAAGAACCTGCGCGAGGCCGATGAGCAGGCCGCCGCTGCCCGCCGGCTCGATCCCTTCGCCCTCGATCCCGTGCTCACCGCGGCCGATCTCTCTCGCCGCCGCGGCGACGTGCGGCGCTCCACCGACCTGCTCGTCCAGGCCGTGCGTCGTCAGCCCGACAACCCGCGGCCCTGGGTGCGCCTCGCCCAGCTCCAGGTCCTGCTGGACGACACCCGCGGCGCCCTGCGCTCCTCGCTCACCGCGTTCAAGCTCGATCCGCTCTCGCCCACGCTGTTCACCCTCGCCGGCTTCCTGGTCTACGACAACACGCGCTCGGCCACCGCTACCGGCACCCCGCTTCCCGTGCGCGTGACCGTGCCCGCGCTGCCCGCCGCGCCGGTGGCACCCGGCGGTCCGATCCCGCCACCGGCCGCTCCGGCATCGCCCCCGAGCGCACCCGCGCCGACCACGCCGCCGCCCTAGTCGCGGGTCAGGGGGCGGCCACGAGTCCCACCCCGCGGTCAGTCTGATCGACATCCGGGGTGAATAAGACGTTTCTACCCGATCCAGGCGGGAGCGGCTCAGCGCAGGGAGGCCAGGGTGCGCTCGAGCCCCTCGGAGAGCGCTACCTGCGAGCTCCAGCCGAGCTCCTCGCGGGCGCGGGAAGCATCGAGGGCGATGTGACGCACCTCGCCGGGGCGCGGCGGGGCGTGCTCGGCGGAGAAGCCGTCTTCGCTGAGGCCGTCGAGCACCTCGACGAGATCGACCACGGTCACCTCCTCGCCGCGACCGATGTTGATCGCTCCGGTGACCCCGGACTCGGCGGCGAGCAGGTTGGCGCTGACGATGTCGCTCACGAAGACGTAGTCGCGCGTCTGCAGGCCGTCGCCGAAGATGAGGGGCTTGCCGCCCTCGAGCAGCTTGCCGCAGAAGATCGCGATGACGCCCGCCTCGCCCAGGGGGTCTTGACGCGGACCGTAGACGTTCCCGTAGCGCAGCGAGACGGTGGAGATCCCGTGCATCCGCCCGAAGAGCTCGCAGTAGCCCTCGGCGCAGAACTTCGACTGGCCGTAGGGCGCTTCGGGGGCCACCGGGTGGTCCTCGGGCGCGGGGATGGTGCGCCCCTCGCCGTAGATGGCGCCGCCGGTGGAGGTGTTCACCAAGCGCCGCGCCCCTGAGCGCCGTGCGCCCTCGAGCACGTTGATCGTGCCCTCCACGTTCACGCGCGCGTCGAACGCGGGGTCGGCGGTGGACTTGCGGACATCTATCTGCGCGGCCAGGTGGAAGACCACCTCGGGCTGGGCGCGCGAGCACAGGTCGGCCACCGCTCCGGCGTCGCGAATGTCCAGCTGGACCAGCTCGGCCCCGCGCTCGAAAGCTTGGCTGAGGTTCTCGCGCCGGCCTGTGGAGACGTCGTCGAGCACGGTCACCCCGTCCCCGCGCTCGAGCAGGGCGTCGACGAGGTTCGAGCCGATGAACCCGGCGCCGCCGGTGACCAGGGCACGCATGGAGCGCGACTCTAGAGCGATCGGCGTCGAGACAGGGGCACCGGAAGCCGGGGGGCTGACCACGGCGGCGACAGGCGCCGCTGGTAGCTTCGCCCGCGATGCTCGCCGGCACCGAGGACCAGCCCCAGGCCCGCGTGATCCTGGGCACGGCGCTCAGCTCGAACCCCTCTCACGCATACCTCTTCCACGGTCCGGCCGGGTCGGGCAAGCGCACGGTGGCCCGGGCCTTCGCCGCGGAGCTGCTGGCCGAGGGGGACGCCGACCCCGACGGAGTGCGCCGCCGGGTCGTCGCGGGCACCCACCCCGACCTCACCTGGGTCCGGCCCACGGGCGCCGCACAGATGCGCGCGGCGGACGTCGAGGGCCCCGTGGTCGGCGCTGCCTCGCGCACGCCGTTCGAGTCGCGCCGCCGGGTCTTCGTGCTCGAGCGTGTGGACACGATGAACGACACGGTGGCCAACCGGATGCTGAAGACGCTCGAGGAGCCCGCCCACTTCGTGCACCTGATCCTGCTCACCGACCGCCTCGGCCTCGTGATGGAGACGGTGGTCTCGCGCTGCCAGCCCGTGCGCTTCGACCCTCTGCCGCCCGCCCGGGTGGCCGACGCGCTGGAGGCCGAGGGCGTGGAGTCCGAGCGGGCGCTGGCCTGCGCACGGCTTTCGGCGGGCAACGCCGAGCGGGCGCGGCTGCTGGCCTCCGACGAGGGCGACGGCCTGCGCGGCGACGCCGAGGCCATGGTGGTGGGTGCGC
>JACCZR010000274.1 GCA_013695855.1 Thermoleophilaceae bacterium | reverse complement strand
GGCCTCGCCCACCGCGCGCGCCGCGCTCGGCTTCGAGGAGCTCCTGCGCGACGACGTGGACGCGATGGCGCGCGCCACGCGGCGTCTGGCCAAGCGCCAGCTCACCTGGCTGAGGCGCCTGGCGCCCGAGCTGACGCTCGACGCGACCGGGCGCGAGCCCCCCGACCTGGCGCGCGAGGTGGTGCGACGACTGGGTTGAGGGCATCGCAACCGCGGACAGGCCGAGCGTGCGGTGCTCGGCCGACCGACGCTCGGCCTGCGCTCCTGCGCTAATAGAGTCCCGCCGTTGTGAGGTTCGAGAAGTGGCAGGCCCTGGGCAACGACTACGCGATCGTGGAGGAGCGAGAGCTCGGCGTGGAGCTCACCCCCGCGCGGGTGCGTGCGCTGTGCGCGCCCCACACCGGCGTGGGCAGCGACGGCGTGCTGCTGTTGGCCGAGCCCGCTGACAGCGGGTTCGTAGCCGACCTGCGCATCTTCAACCCCGACGGCTCGGAGGCCGAGCTCTCCGGCAACGGCGTGCGCGAGGCGGTCATGTACCTGCGCCGCAGCGGCTGGACCGAGCGCGACAGCTTCTCGGTGTCCACCGCGGCCGGAGAGGTGCGCCCGCGGATCACCGGCGAGCGCACGTGCACGGTGGACATGGGCCGCGCAAAGCTGAGCGCGCCCGACTTTCCTTCCGGAGACCCCGAGGGACGGGGAAGCCTGGAGGTCGCCGGCCGGGCGCTTGCCTTCCAGTTCGTGTCGATCGGCAACCCCCAATGCGCGATCGAGGTCGAGGACGGGCTGGAGGAGCTCGACATGGCCGAGCTCGGACCGCCGATCGAGCGTCATGAGCTCTTTCCCAACCGAACCAACGTCTCGTTCTGGCGGCGGGAGGCCGACGACGCAATCCGCGCGCGCATATTCGAGCGTGGGGTGGGAGAGACCATGTCCTCGGGCACCGGCGCGACGGGCGCCGCCGTCGCGGCCGTCCTGCGGGGGGCCGACAGCCCTCTCTGCGTCCGGCTCGACGGCGGCGAGCTGGAGGTCGATGTGGGAGAGGACCTGCACGTCGACCTGTCCGGCTGGGCCGTGCCCGTCTACGAGGGCCGCCTCAGCGAGGAGTTCGTGAAGGGGCTCAGTGAAGTCCAGTAGCCGGCTCGACCGCCTGCCTCCGTACCTCTTCGCCGAGCTGTCGCGAAAGATCGACGCCAAGAAGGCCGAGGGCGTGGACGTGATCTCGCTGGGGATCGGCGATCCCGACACGCCCACCCCGCCGCTGGCCGCCGAGGCGCTGGCGGAGGCGGCCGCCGACCCCGCCACCCATCAGTACCCCTCCAACCGCGGCCGGCCCGAGCTGCGCGAGGCCCTGTCGCGCTTCTACGACCGGCGCTTCGGCGTGGCGCTCGACACCGAGACGGAGATCGTGCCGGCGCTGGGGGCCAAGGAGTGCATCTTCAACCTCAACCTGGCCTTCCTTGACCCGGGCACCGCGGCCCTGGCGGCCGATCCGGGCTACCCGGTCTACACCGGGGGCCCACTCCTGGCGGGCGCCGAAGCGGTGCTGATGCCGCTCCTGCCCGAGCGCGGCTTCGCCCCCGACCTGAGCGCGATCTCGGGCGAGGACGCGCAGCGCGCGCGGGTGATGTACCTCAACTACCCGAACAATCCCACGGGTGCCGTTGTGCCCGACGGGCTGTTCGAGGAGGCCATCGAGTTCGCCCGCGCCAACGACGTGCTGGTCGTGCACGACGCCTCCTACACCGAGACCACATTCGACGGCTACGTCGCGCCGAGCTTCCTGGCCACGCCGGGCGCCAAGGAGGTTGGGGTGGAGGTCTTCTCGCTGTCCAAGGGCTACAACATGACCGGCTGGCGGACCGCGGCGATCGTGGGCAACGCCGAGGCCGTCGAGGCCTACTGGAAGCTCAAGACCAACATCGACTCAGGCATGTTCGAGGCGGTGCAGTTGGCTCAGGCCGCGGTGCTCGACGAGGGCGACGAGGTGCCTCGCGAGATGAACACGATCTACGCCCGCCGTCGCGACCTGGTCTGCGACGCGCTCGAGGAGATCGGAGTCGAGGTCACGCGACCGAAGGGCACCATCTACGTCTGGGCGCCCGTCCCCGAGGGCCATACCTCGGCCTCCTACTGCGAGTTGGTGCTCGAGGAGTCGGGGGTGGTGGTCTCGCCGGGAGCGGCCTACGGGCCCAACGGCGAAGGCTTCTTTCGCATCTCGCTGACTATCGACGACGAGCGACTCGCGGAGGCGGTGGAGCGCCTGCGCTCCTCGCTGAGCAGCGGATCGAGCGGCGGTGCCCGGCCGGCCAACGCCCCCCCTGCGCTCCGGCGCTACACCTGATGAGATATTGCGGAGTAGTCCCGCTGGGCGCGCGCCATCTGCAGCTGGTGGTGGTCGAAGAGGTGCGCGACCCCGACCCGCCGATCCGCCTGATGGCGAGCTTCTTCGAGCCCGGCTCGGGCGCCGAGCTGGCCACCCAGCTGCGCTTGTGGGAGGGCGAGCTCGTGGTTGCCCTGGGCGCGCCGGCGCAATCGGAGGCCGGGGAGCGCTCCTGCGATGTGATGCTCACCGACCTGGGCGTCGCCCCGGCGCGCCCCTCGCTCGAGCTGGGTGCGCTGATGAGCGAGTTGAGCGGGCTGGAGCGCTTCGCCGCCGAGGAGGAGGGTGCGGGGGTGGTGGGCGAGGGCGCCTACGAGACCGCCCCGCTGGTCGAGACCAACGCCGACGGGGTCTTCTGCGCTCTGCAGAACCGCCGGCTGCCGGCGCGGAGGCACCCACTGGGCATCCAGATGCGAATCTCCGAGCTCGAGGCCGAGGAAGTCCTCGACGATGGCGGCGACCTCTGGCAGCGGCGCATCGAAGAGCTGGAGGCCGCCGCGGCGGCGCTGTGCGCGCACCGCTACGCCGTCGGCCACGCGTCTTGGCTGGGAGGACCCGACGGTGCGATCGTGCTGCCGGGCTCGACGCCGCCCGAGCGCTTTGAGACGCGGGGCGTGGTGGCGCCGGTGGAGCGCCTGCCTCTCGCCGGGTCCTAGCGGTCGGCCGGCTGAGCCTGCTCGGGCCCGCGAGCTGCCCGGACGGACGCCCCTAGACTCAGGGGTGGTGCAGACCGGTGATGGCATCCGCAGCCCGCGCGCACGGCAGCGCGCGCTGCTGATCGCCGCCGGACCCGACGAGCCCGAGCTGTCCGAGCTGGCCGAGCTGCTTCGCACGGCTGGAGTCGCCGCGGCGGGTCAGCTGACCCAACGTCGTGAGCGCCCCGACCCCGACCGTTACCTGGGCAAGGGCAAGCTGGACGAGCTGAAGACGGCGATCGGCGAATCCGACGCCAACCTCGTCGCCGTCGACGACGAGCTGCTGCCGCGCCAGGAGCGCAACCTCGAGCAGGCGCTCGGCGTGCCGGTGATCGATCGCACTGCCGTGATCCTCGACATCTTTGCCGACCACGCCAGCTCCGCCGAGGGCAAGCTGCAGGTGGAGCTCGCGCAGCTCGAGTACAACCTCGCCCGCATGAGGGGGCTGTGGACCCACCTCGAGCGCCTCGGCGCGGGCATAGGCACCAGAGGACCGGGCGAGTCGCAGATCGAGACCGACCGCCGCCTGGCGCGCGATCGCATCGCGGCGTTGCGCCGGCGCCTGGAGGCCACGAAGGGCACGCGCGCCACCATGCGCCGCGAGCGCGAGCGGGCGGGGCTGCCGACGGTGGCGCTCGCCGGCTACACCAACACCGGGAAGTCCACACTGCTCAACGCGCTCACCGGAGCTGAGGTGGGCGTGCGCGACCGCCTCTTCCACACGCTCGATCCCACCACCCGCTCCTTCGAGGTCGGCGGGCGGGCCTTCCTGCTCACCGACACCGTCGGCTTCATCCGCAAGCTTCCTCATCAGCTCGTGGAGGCTTTTGCCGCCACGCTCGAGGAGGCGCTCGAGGCCGACCTGCTCGTTCACGTGGCCGACGCCTCGGTGCCCGAGGAGGAGCTGGTCGAGATGCTCGACGCCGTGGAGCAGGTGCTGGTGGAGATCGACGTCGCCGAGCGACCGCGGCTGCTCGCGCTGAACAAGGTCGACCGGCTCGACGCCGAAGCGCGGCGGGCTTTGAGCTTCCGGTTTCCCGATGCAGTGCAGGTCTCGGCCGAGATGGGGGAAGGGCTCGAGGAGCTGCGCGCAGCACTGGAGGCCCGCTTCCTGGCCACCCTGCGCCCCATTGACCTGCTGTTGCCCTACGCCGAGGGTGGACGCCTCTCCGAGCTGCACGAGCTGGCCGGCGAGGTGGAGCGCGAGGACACGCCCGAGGGCGTTCGCGTGAAGGCTCGCGTGCCCGCCGCGGCGGTACCGCGCTTCGAGCGCTTCTCGAGCAACGGCGCCGGCGGCCACGAAGTGTGAGGCTGCGCTTCCGGCGGCTCTCGCCGGACGCGCGCCCGCCGGCGCGGGCCCACGACGGCGACGCAGGCTTCGAC
>JACCZR010000273.1 GCA_013695855.1 Thermoleophilaceae bacterium | reverse complement strand
GTCCTGGCGCGGCTGCGACGGCGCTCTCGCCGGCACGGCGGCGACCTCGACATGGACTTCGTCTACCTCAGCGACGGCGCGGCGTTCGACCCCTTCGACTCCGTCGGGGACCTGTTCGACTCGGCGCTCGAGGGCGGGATCGACGGCATCGACGCCGGGGTCGATGCCATCGACAGCGCCCTGGACTCCGTGGCGGACTCGATCGACTCCGCGGTGGACTCCGGCGTGGACGCCGGCGGGGGCAGCGACGGCGGTGGTGGAGACGGCGGAGGCGGCGGCGGAAACGGCGGCGGAGGCGGAGGCAGTTAGGACGGGGGTGCTAGCGCCCGTCCAGCAAGCGGTCGAGGTAGGGGCCGAGGATCTCGGCGATACTGGCGGAGGTCTCCTGCGGCGAGCTGCCCGGCAGCGCCGCGTGGCTGATTGCCAGTCGCACCAGGCAGTCGGCCAAGAAGTGGGTCTCGGGCCCCGGCAGGCCCGGCCAGGTCTCGGCGATGACGCGCGCCAGGCCCGAGGTGACTCCTCCGAGCACCGGGCCGCCGCGCACGGTGATCAGGGCCAGCAGCTCGTCGCTGTCCTTTGAGGAGGCGATCGCCCGCACCAGTGGGTGCGTCGCGGCGGCTGAGAGGAAGATCCCCAGCGCCGCAGCCAGCGCGGCGCGCGGGTCGTCCCCGTTGGCGCGGACGGTCTCGGCCACGAGGGCCAGGAAGCGGTCGGCCTCCCGGATGACGTAGGCCTGCGAGAGCTCATCGCGGCCTCCGAAGGTGTTGTAGAGCGTCTGGCGGCTGACGCCCGCGCGCTCGGCCACCTCGCCCATGGTCACCTCGGCCCAGGGCCGGTTCTCGAGGAGCTCGTGCACGGCGTCGAGCACGGTGTCGCGCAGCAGGGTCTTCGAGGCCTCGGCGAAGCGGGGCTTCACGGCGGTGGCCATAGCTAGGCGCTCACCGCTTCGAAGTCGACCTTCTCGCGCACCGCGCAGTCGGGACAGGTCCAGTCGTCGGGCACGTCGCTCCAGGGCGTCCCCGCCGGAAAGCCCTCCCGCGGCTCACCGGCCTCCTCCTCGTAGACGTACTCGCATGCGGGGCAACGATAGGCGGCCATCAGGCAGTGCGCCCCTAACGCCGAGCGCTGGCCGGCCGGGCACCGCCGCTCGATCCGTACTTTGCGAGCAGCCGCTCGCGCTTGCGCGGTTGGATGTTGGCGCGGGTCACGTCACCGCCGTAGTGGGCGAGCACCTTGGGATCCATCACCCGTCGCCAGACCGGGGTCAGGTAGGCGTAGACGATCATCGTCGCGTAACCCGACGGCAGCTCCGGCAGGTCCTCGTAGGCGCGCAGGGCCTGGTAGCGGCGCAACGGGTTCGCGTGGTGATCGGAGTGGCGCTGCAGGTGGTAGAGGAAGACGTTCGAGGCGACGTTTTCGCTGTTCCAGGAGTGCTCGGGTCGGGTGAGCTCGTAGCGGCCGTCCTCACGCTTGCCGCGCAGCAGCCCGTAGTGCTCGAGGTAGTTCACGACCTCCAGCAGCGAGAACCCCACCACAGCCTGCACCGCCAGCCAGGGCAGGATCTCGACTCCGAAGATCACGGTGAGCGCAGCGAACAGGACGATGGTCATCGCCCAGGCGTTCAGCACGTCGTTGTGCACGCTGACGAAGGGCTTGCCCATACGGCCAAGGCGCACCTTCTCCAGATGGAGGGCCGACTTGAGGCTGCCCCACACGGTCCGCGGCAGGAACGCGTAGAAGCTCTCGCCCATGCGCGAGCTGGCCGGATCCTCGGGGGTGGCCACGCGCACGTGGTGGCCGCGGTTGTGCTCGATGAAGAAGTGGCCGTAGCCCGTCTGGGCCAGAGCGATCTTCGACAGCCAGCGCTCGGCCTGCTTTCGCTTGTGGCCGAGCTCGTGAGCGGTGTTGATCGCGATGCCGCCGACCATGCCCACCGACAGGGCCAGGCCCAGGCTCTCGAGCACGGCGAGGTCGCCGCTGGACCACATCCAGCAGGCGAATGCCAGCGAGGCGAACTGCAGCGGCAGGAAGAGGTAGGTGCACCAGCGGTAGTAGCGGTCCTGCTCGAGCCATTCGATCGCGCTGTCTGGTGGGTTGGCCGAGTCCTTTCCGATGGCCATGTCGAGGAGCGGGATCACGCCGAAGACGAAGGCCGGGCCAAACCACCACATGACACCGAGCCCGGTCGCTTCGGCGAGGCCCCAACCGATCACAGGGATGAGCGGCACGACGAGCCCCAGCAGCCAGAGGTAGCGCTTGGGGTCCGACCAGGCTGCCGTCAGCGGCGCCTGGGCCGCCGGAGCGGTTGCGGAAGTCATGCGCAGGGCACCTCCTGAAGAGATTTGGACACAGACCGGCCTGCAATCCAGTCGTTGGACATCAAAGCATCTGAACCGGCGTCAACCGGTCGGGTTCGTCCTGGGGACCACTAGCATCTATCGGTCGATGTCTGAGGGGGAGCTCACGGAGGCAGCACCGGCCGCGGGCCGGGTGTGGCTGCTCGCGGAGGATGCACACGACCGCGAGCTGGTCTTCGGCTTCGGGTTCGACAAGGAGCTGAACGCCGCGGTCAAGCAGCTGCCGCGCCGCTGGTTCGACTGGCGGCGAAAGCACTGGCGCGTGCCCGCCGACGCGCGGATCGCCAAGCAGGTCGAGGAGCTGCTGGCTCGCTTCGGGGAGCTGGTGCCGGCGCCCGAGGTGCTGTCCTGGCTGAGTGACTCCGACCGCTGGCGCGCGCTCGTCTCGGTGGTGGTCTACGACGGCAGGGGTGCATTCGCGCTGCGCACGCTCTCCGGCGAGGCGCCGGCCGACCTCGAGGGCGTCATCGAGATCACCGAGGGCCGGCTGGTGTGGCCTTTCAGGGGCGCCGTCGCCTCGCGGCTCGTCCAGCTCGAGGGCGTGCAGCTCGACGACGTGGCGGCGGCGTGCGTACGGACCCTTCGCGCGGGCGGCTCGCCGGCGCCGGCGGAGCTGTCGCTGGAGATCGGCGAGGACGGCGAGCCCGAGGTGACGCTCTCGACCGTCTGGGATCCGGCCCCGGCGCGGGACTTCCGCAGACTTCCCGAGGCCCACCTGGTGGAGCGCGGCGGACGCTTCTACAACCGCTCGGCCTCCACCGGCGTGGCGGTGCCCGCGGACCCGGCTCTCGCCCGCGACCTGGCCGGGTTTCTCGAGCTCCGCCCGGAGGTGGGCATCGACGAGTCGGTGCGCGATGTGCTCGACGAGCTCGTCAGCGAGCACGAACGGGCCTCGGCTACGGTCTCGCTGTCCTACGCCGAGGACGCGGAGCTGCCCGAGCTCCCGCTCGGTGGGGAGCTGCACCCCTTCCAGCGCGCTGGGGTGCGGTACGCCCTTCAGCGCCGCCGGACCTTCATCGCCGACGAGCAGGGACTGGGCAAGACGATTCAGGCGCTGGCCGCGATCGAGGCCGACGAGGCCTTCCCCGCGGCGGTCATCTGCCCCGCGAGCGTCAAGCTCAACTGGGAGCGCGAGACGCAGCGCTGGCTGCCGCAGCGCAGCGTCGCCGTGGTGGACGGGCGCGCCGACGCGGGCTGGCCGTCCGACGCCGAGGGCGCCGAGGTGGTGGTCCTCAACTACGACATCCTCGAAGCCCACCTCGACAGGCTGTTGGCGCGCGGGCTGCGCGCGCTCGTGCTCGACGAGTCGCACTACGTCAAGAACGCCCGGGCGCAGCGCACAAAGGCGACGATCGAGCTGGCCTCCAAGCTGCCCGATGACGCCCTGCGGCTCGCGCTCACCGGCACTCCGGTGCTCAACCGACCCGAGGAGCTCGTCTCCCAGCTGCGAGCGCTCGGCCGCCTGGGCGAGTTCGGCAGCGGCGCGCGGCTCTCCCGCCGCTTCCGCGACGCCGGCAGCGACGACCGCCTGCACTGGAACCTGCGCGCCCAGTGCTACGTGCGGCGAACCAAGAAGCAGGTGCTGCCTCAGCTTCCCTCCAAGCGCCACGACACGGTGCCCGTGCCGCTGTCCAACGAGCACGAGTACCGGCTGGCCGAGCAGGACGTGATCGCCTGGCTGCAGACCCTCCCCCTCGACCTCAAGACCCTGGACGCCAAGGTGGCCGCGGCGCTGCGCTCCGAGCAGCTCGTGCGACTGAACAACCTGCGCCAGCTCGCGGCCAACGGCAAGCTGCCCACGGCGCTCTCGTGGATCTCCGACTTCCTGGCCTCGGGCGAGCCGCTCGTGGTCTTTGCCGAGCATGTGGCGATGCAGCGCGCGGTACTCGACCACTTCCCCGGCTCGGCACACATCCTGGGAGCGGATTCGACCTTCAAGCGTCAGCAGGCCGTGGACGCCTTCCAGGCCGAGGACGGCCCTCAGCTGATCGTCTGCTCCCTGAAGGCGGCCTCGCAGGGCCTGACCCTGACCCGCGCGTCCAACGTGGCCTTCTTGGAGCTCGACTGGACCCCGGCCCGCCACGATCAGGCCGAGGACCGCCTGCACCGCATCGGCCAGGAAAGCGCGGTGACCGCCTGGTACCTGCTGGCGCCCAACAGCATCGACGAGACGATGGGCGAGGTGCTGGAGCGCAAGCGCGCGGTGATCAACGCGGTGACCGACGGCCAGGTGCGAAGCGACGAGTCGATCGTCGACGCCGTGGTGCGCGACCTGAGGGACCGCTCCGCCGGAGACATGCGCGTGGTGGCCTGAGGGCTCGCGCTCGCCGTATAGTCCTCGCCCCATCCCGTCGCACGCCCGCTCGGAGAAGGCGTGGACCCCGAGGAGAGACATGGAGCACCGTTACTCGCCCACGCGGGCCTACCGCCCAAAGCGGGCTCCACAAACCGTCGAGGACCGAGACGCGTGCGCGCTCTACGCGTCGATCGCAAAGGACGCGCAGCCCGCCCACGAGCCGATCCCCGCTGCGGTCGAGGCGCTCGAGAAGATGCTCCACCGCGCCGGCAGCGTGGATGGCGAGGGCGACGGCTGCGGGCTCCTCATGGACATCCCCCGGGAGATCTGGAGCGAGGAGGTCCGCCGAGGCGGCCACGCCTCCCGGCTGGCTCTCGACCCGTGCTTCACGGTCATCCACGTCTTCATCCCGCGCGCGGCCGACCTCGAGGAGGTCAAGGGCCGGGCCAGGGAGCTCGTCGGCAAGTCGGGCCTGCGGATCCTGGCCGAGCGCCACGACGTCGTCGAGTCCAGTGCGCTCGGCCCCACGGCGAGAGAGGAGGAGCCGCACTTCTGGCAGGTCGGCGGCGTGATCGACGACCCCCGGCTCACCTTCGAGCTCACCATCGAGCTCGAGTCCGAGCTCGACCTGCACGTGGCCAGCTGCTCCACCGACACGGCGATCTACAAGGTGCTCGGCGGTCCGCTGGCCCTCGGCGGCTACTTTCCCGATCTGCTCGACCCACGTGCCAAGACCGCGGCGGTGTTCGGCCACAACCGCTACTCCACCAACACCTGGCCGGCCCTCCGGCGTGTCCAGCCCTTCGGCACGCTCGGCCATAACGGCGAGATCAACACGATCGCACGCCTTCGCCAGGAGGCCAGGATGATCGGCGTGCCGCTGACCCAGGGCGGCTCGGACTCTCAGGACCTCAACAGGACGGTCGAGTCGCTGGTGCACCGCGGCGGCCTCACCCTGGTCGAGGCGCTCGAGCTGACCCTTCCTCCGATCGTGAACGAGATCCAGGGCATGCCGGAGGAGCTGCGCGGCTTCTACATGTACCTGCGCCAGGCCTTTGGGCCCTTCGCGCAGGGTCCTGTGGCGCTCGTGGCGCGCCACGGCGACGAGTGCATGTTCTCCACCGACGCCCTCGGCCTGAGGCCGCTCTGGCATCTCGAGACCCCCTCCGCCCACGTCTTCTCCTCCGAGCCGGGGGTGGTGGCGGTGGCCGATACGATCGAGGAGCCCAAGCCGCTCGCGCCCGGTGAGAAGCTGCTGGTGGCGATCGACCGCAGGAAGGGCGAGTCGAAGCTGGTGGACCACCACAGGGTGCAGCGCCTGTGCTGCGAGCGTTGGCGCACGCGCACCGGAGGAGGCGCTCACGACGCCGGCTTCCAGCAGGCGATCCCCGTGGGAGGGCCGCTCGAGGGCCCCGAGATACCGGGTTACTCGAGCGCGGGGCCGGCCGAGCCCGTGCGTGTGGAGTCGCGGGTGCTGGGTGGCTTCGGCTGGCAGCGCGAGGACATGCGCCTCGTGCAGCAGATGGCCAACACCGGCGCCGAGCCGATCAGCTCGCTGGGCTACGACGGGCCGCTGGCCTGCCTGAGCCCCGAGCGCCAGAACCTCGCGGATTTCTTCAAGGAGTCGGTGGCCGTGGTGACCAACCCCGCCATCGACCGTGAACGGGAGGTCGAGCACTTCTCCTGCCGCGCGGTGCTCGGGCCGCGGCCGAGCCTCCACACCGTCCCCGACGCGGTGCACACGGTGGAGACCGCATTCCCGGTGATCCTGGGTGGGCACGACGGCCTGGCTCCCCTGAGCGACGAGAGCTACCGGCAGATCGCCCGGGAGCACAAGACCTACCTGCTCGAGGACCTGTGGGAGGAGTTCCGCGGGCGGGCCAAGGTGCTCGACTGCTCGTGCCTTGACTCCGAGTCCACCAGCGGGGCGCTCGAGCGTCTCAAGCACGAGGCCACCGGCGCGGTGCGCGACGGCGCGCGGCTGCTGGTGATCGACGACCGCACCGCCTACGACGGCGGGCGGCGCTACTTGGACGCCCATCTGGCGCTGGCGGCCGTCGACCTCGCGCTGCGCGAGCATTGGACCGCCAGCGACGAGCCCAACCTGCGCCGGCGCTGCGGCCTGGTGCTCAGGTCGGCCGCGCTGCGAAACGTGCACGACGTGGTGCTCGCCCTGGGGCTCGGCGCCGACGGCGTCTGCCCCTACACGATGATCGAGGTCGCCCTGCTCGACGACTACGCGTCAGGCATAGACAACCTGGCCCGAGGGCTTCGCAAGGGCATCGAGAAGGTCATCTCCACGATCGGCATCCACGAGGTCCGCGGCTACGCGCGGCTGTTCTCGACGATCGGGCTGAAGCCCGAGATCACGAAGGTCTTCGACACCGTGGGCTTCGGCGCCTCTCGCAACGGCGGCACCGGCTTCGCCCAGCTGGATCTCGATGGTGATCGCCGCCAACGGGTCCTGGCGGGTGAGGAGGACTCCAAGCCGGCGAAGACCTTTCGCTTCTACCCCAAGGTCTACAAGGCGGCGGTGGCCGCCGCCGCCGGCAACGGCGACTACTCGGACTACTCCGCGCGCGTTCGTGGTCTCGAGCTCGAGCAGCCGGTCTCGCTGCGCCACCTGCTCGATCTCGAGTCCGACAGCGAGGCGATCCCCCCCTCGGAGGTCGATCCCGGCGTCGGGCTTCACTCCTACCCGATCGTGATCTCCTCGATGAGCTTCGGCTCGCAGGGCGAGATTGCCTACCGCGCCTACGCCGAGGCCGCCAAGCGAGCCAACGTGATCGCGATGAACGGCGAGGGCGGCGAGATCCAGGACCTCTACGGGCGCTACCCCCTGTGGCGCGGCCAGCAGGTGGCGAGCGGCCGGTTTGGCGTGACCGGCGAGATGCTCAACTCCTCCTATCTGGTGGAGATCAAGATCGGCCAGGGGGCCAAGCCGGGCGAGGGTGGCCACCTGCCGGCCAAGAAAGTGACCGACCGGGTGGCCGGAGCGCGAAACGCCTCGCCGGGCACCGACCTCATCTCACCATCCAACAACCACGACCTGTACTCGATCGAGGACCTGGCCGAGCTGATCGACGAGCTCAAGACGGCGAACCCCAACGTGCGCGTGTCGGTCAAGGTGCCGGTGGTGCCGAACATCGGCACGATCGGGGTGGGCATCGCCAAAGCCGGTGCGGACATCGTCACCCTGAGCGGATTCGACGGCGGCACGGGCGCCGCGCGGGCGCACGCCCTTCGCCACGTTGGGCTCCCGGCGGACATCGGCACGCGCGCGGTGCACCTTGCGCTGATGGAGGCCGGCATCCGCAACCGCGTGGAGATCTGGGCCGACGGCGGCCTGCGCCACGCCCACGACATCGTGAAGATGCATTGCCTGGGCGCCAACCGGGCGGGCTTCGGAACGCTGGCGATGGTCGCCCTGGGCTGCACGATCTGCCGGGGCTGCCAGCTCGACACCTGCCACGTGGGCATTGCCACGCAGATCGAGAACCGCGAGGAGGCCGAGTTCAAGGGGCTGAAGAAGTTCACGCCGCAGGAGCTCGAGACCGCCTCGGCAAACTGCGCGCGCTTCTTCACTGCCATGGGCGAGGAGGTGCGCGAGCTGACCGCGTCCCTGGGCTACGGGCGCACGCAGGACCTGGTGGGCCGCTCGGACCTGCTCGTCCAGGCGCGCGCGACCGACCGGGTAGACGTATCCGAGCTGATCAAGCCGCTCGAGGAGATGCTCGACCTGGAGCCGCTCGACCTTCCGACTCCGGCCGACCACCGTGATGCGCCCGGTCTCGTGGCGAGCAGACCGATCGCCATGCGACCCAAGGAGGCCTCGGCCGAGGTGGCGGAGCTGGCGGGATCTCTGGCGGCGGGAGAGGTGGTTACCCGCAAGTGGCCCGATCCGGCCGGCGCCGGCGACCGGGTCCTGGGGACCCGGCTCGCGGGAGAGCTCGCGCGCATGCGAATCGCCGGAACGGGGCCCGAGGCCAGCGAAGACACCCTGGCCGACCTTCGCTTCGACGGCGGCGCGGTGGGTGGCCAGGGCCTGGGTGCGTTCAACGTCTACGGCCTGGACATCACAGTCGAAGGCGGCGCTCAGGACGGTGTGGCGAAGGGGATGCTCGGCGGGACGGTCTCGGTCATGAAGGGCCGCAACCGTCTCGGCCGGCGGGTCAACGGCTCGGTGGGCAAGTCGTTTGCCTACGGCGCGCAGCGTGGCCGGCTGTTCGTTCAGGGCGACGCCGACACGCGCTTCTGCATCCGCCTCAGCGGAGCCGACGTGGTGATCGGCGGCGAACCGCGCGAGGCCCTCGACGACTCGCGCGGCTGCCTCGCCGACCGGGCGAACGTGAAGGGCTTCGCCTTCGAGTACATGACCGCAGGGCGAGCCGTCGTGATGGGCGACCCCGGTCCGTGGATGTGCGCCGGCCAGACCGGCGGGCGCGTCTACCTGCGCGTGAACGATGAGTGGAACCTCGACCGCGAGGCGCTGGAGCGGCGCAGGGGTCGCGGCGCGAAGATCGCGATCGAGGAGCTGGACGCCCAGGGGGTTCTCGACGTCCAGGAGCTGCTCGACCGCTACGCGGACGAGCTGGCGGGCACCGGCCAGCCCGAGGAGTCCGAGCGGGTCAACGCCCTGTCCGCCGACCCCCGATCGCACTTCCTCATGAGCGTGCCCGAGTCCGAGCAGACCGACCCGTCGGTGTCGACGGAGTAGGCGCCAGCCGGGCGCCCTCGTAGGCTGCCCGCGCTAGGCCCGGCAGGGCGGCGGTGGGGCCGCCGTCGACGGGCTGATGCGGTAGAGGCCCCACTTGCCGCTTCGTCCAATGGCTTCCGCGCGGGCCAGCCAGGGCTTGGGCTCCGGCGGGGTGCCCAGGGGCGCCAGCATCACCGCGGGACGGGCCAGCTCCCCGTCGAGGGCGTTCCAGGGCAGGGCGCGGCGCACACTGCTCAGGTGATCGTCGATCGTGAAGGCCACGGCAGCCTCGTTCCAGTGCAGGTCGGCGGGCAGGATCGGATCGCCGCAGCGCATCAGACGCTCCCTGCCCAGCTTCGCCACCGTGGCGCGCAGGTCGAGCTGGAGCACGGCCCGCTCGTGGGCGCCGGAGACGGTGTTGGGCACGGTCGAGCCCCGGGCGATGCCGAGCACGGCCACACAGGCCGCGGCCAGGAGGACCGCGGCTGCCACGTAGCGCGGCTGCCGGGCCCGCCGACCCCGCTCGAGCGCCGCCTGCAACGCAGCGCCCGCGCCCGCGCCCGCGAGCACGCACATCATCCCCACCGGAAGCTCGAGGAAACGCGAGGTGCTCGGATAGCCGAGCGCCACGAGCAGGCAGAGGTAGCCGATGTAGCCCGCGCAGGCCCCGGCCAGCAGGCGCAGGGTGCGATCCTGCGGGCGCAGCGCCACGCCGAGCAGGGCGAGAACGGGAACAGCGAGCATCCCGCCGCCGAAGGTCTCCGAGAGCATGCTGCCCAGGGTGATCTTGCGCAGGTTGGCGATCGAGGCGGCCTCGGAGCTTCCGTGCAGGGCGTCGCCGGCCCCCCACAGATCGCCGCCGAACCACAGCACGGGAATCGGCAGGACCAGGAGGAGCGTCCTGGTGAAGCTCAGCGCGCCACTGCGCCAGACCCAGAGGCCGTAGAGGCCGATCACCGCCCACAGCTCGGGCCGGGCCAGGCCGCCGAGCACGAGCAGCACGAGCGGCAGAGTGCGCCGCCCGCCCACGTGGGCCAGCACGGCACCGAAGAGCAGCGCGAGCACCACGGGCTCCGAGTATCCGTGCAGCAGCGAGCGCAGCCAGCCGGTGCTCAGGGCGACCCCAAGCACGGCGGCCCCGCCCGCCGTCACCGGCACCGCCACCGCTCCTCGGGGGCACCCGAGCAGTCGCCCGGCCAGGACCACCGCAAGCACCAGTCCGATCAGCCCGCCCGCCCGCGCCGCGGTCAGCCACAGCTCCGGCAGGGCATCGCCGAGGACAGACAGCGGCGTGGTGAGCAGCACGGGGAGCGGCTTCCACGAAGGCGAGCCGCCCGAGGAGGTGTCGAGATCGAGGTGCGCCACCTCGCGTCCCCAGACGATCCAGCCCCACGGGTCGGTGGTGGGGACCGAGGGGGTCACCAGCGAAAGGGCGGCCAGCGCCAGGCAGGCCACGACCAGGCCCACCGTCCAGGGGTGAGCGCGCAGCGATGAGGGCAGGGACAAGGCCCCCCGACGCGGGGCGGTGAGGGAGCTCACGGCGCTGGATTGTGGCGTGAGCGCGGCACGGGGGCGTCCACCAGCCCCGCGGGGTGGTCAGCCGACGGCGCTGCCCGCCTCCACGGCCGAGTGCTCGACCGCCGCCCTCAGGAAGTAGAAGGACAGGCGCCGCCCCCTGTACCCAATCTTGTCAGGTCGCGACGGGCATCGGGAGAAGGATCGTCCGCGGATAGCGAGAAGATCACCTTCATGCCCGATCTCGCCACCCCGATGCTGCACAGGAGCATCGGCGCCCTGAAGCCCGCCACCACTGACTGCGGCAATTGCCGGCGGGTCCCACTGCCCGGCGAGCGCATGCACGAGCTCGAGAAGGGGCGCCTCCTCTGCGACCTCTGCTTTGGCGCGCTGCCCGACGAGCAACGCCATGCCGTGGAGAGCCGCCGGGTCGGGGCCAGCGAGCGCCGGCTCGCTGTCGCGCCCAAGGCCGCTTGACCTGCGGGCCCGCAGGAGGCCACACCTCGTAGGATCCGCCCAGCGATGCGGCAGGTATCCGTCAGCATCTTGATCTCGGCGCCGCGCGAGCAGGTCTACGACTTCGTGGCCGACCTGAGCGGCCGCCCGGCCTACACCGACCACTACCTCAAGGACTACCGTTTGGCCCGGGCCAACGCGTACGGCAAGGGCGCGGCCGCCCGCTTCCTGCTCGATGCCCCGTTGGGCAGCGAGCGGGGCGAGTTCTCGATCAAGGAGGCCGAGCGCCCGCGGCGGATCCTGGAGGAGGGCCGGATCGGCCGCCTGGGTCGCTCGCGCCTGATGGCGCTGTACGAGTTCATCCCCGAGTCCGGCGGCACGCGCGTGGAGCTCACCACGCTCAGCGATCCGGCCACGCTGATCGACCGCATGAAGCAGGCGGGGGTGCACCGCTGGATGGGTCGGCAGACCAAGACGGCCCTCGAGCGCCTGCGGATGATCTTCGAGGACCCGCCGGAGGGCCAGCTCGCCCGAGCCACCGTGGCGGGCTATGACGCCTACAAGTCACCTCGCTTCGGCACCGCCGCCGGAAGCGACCCGTCGCGGCCCGGGCAGAGCCCGGCGGGCGAGTGAGTGGTCCCGTCCTCGAGCTCGGACCGGACCACTAAAGTTCCGCCGCGCATGGCCGTGCCTCGACGCATCACCGCGCTCCTCTGCCTGCTCGCCCTCAGCCTGGGCGCGAGCGCCTGCGGCGAGCCCGAAGAGGCCTTCCGCGAGGGGCTGGCCGAGGAGCTCGACGGGCTCGAGTACAACGTCTTCATCACCCGTCAGCTCAACCCGTCGATCACGCCCGACCAGGCCTTCTACAAGGGGCCCGACCCGGGCAAGGGCCAGACGCTCTACGGGATGTTCATCAAGGTGTGCAACCGCGAGAAGGAGGCCGCACGGTCCATCCCGGCCGAGAAGTTCGTCATCAAGGACAGCCAGGGCGCGGAGTTCGTGCCCAAGCCCCTGCCCCGCGACAACGACTTCGCCTACAACGAGCGCACCCTTCAGCCCGAAGAATGCACCCCCGCCGCCGGCTCGGTGGCCCAACAGCAGTCGTCCGCGGGGGCCATGCTGCTCTACCAGTTACCCGTGGAGAACCTCGAGAACCGCCCGCTCGAGCTCGAGATCGAAGGCAGCTACAACCTCATGCGCGGCGAGCACGACAAGCTCGACTTCGAGCTCGACTTCTAGGTAAATGAAGAGCGGGCGGTGCTCGCCCGACCAACGCTCGGGCTGCGCTCCGGCCGTTAGCGGCGCAAACCCGCCTGGAAGACCGCCTTGGCCACCGGCGCGGCGTTCTCGCCGCCCGAGCCGGCCTTGACCAGCAGGACGCCCACCGCCAGGCGCGGCTTGCGGGCCGGGGCGAAGGCCGTGAACCAGGCGTCGGTGTTCGACGGGTCGCTGCCCATGGCGCCGGGCCCCCGGGTGTCGCCCAGCTCCGCCGTGCCGGTCTTGCCGGCCACCCGGATGCCGGGCAGGGCGGCGGCGGTGCCCGTGCCGTAGCGCACCACGTCGACCATGTACGTGCGGATGGCTCGGGCCACCTTCTCGGAGGTCACGCGCCTGCGGGGCGATGCGGCGCCGGCCTTCAGCGAGGGCTCGGTCATGACCCCCTCCTGCGCGATGGTCTGCGCCACCGAAGCCATGCGGAAGGGGGTGGCCAGAACCTTGCCCTGTCCGATCGCCGTCGAGCCGAGCTCGAGCGGCGACCTGATCCTGGCTGCGGGCGGAAGGGTGGACACGAGCTCGCCGTCCACCGCCGGCTTGCCGTTCCAGCCGTAGCGCTCGGCGGTCCGGACCAGCCGCTCGGCGCCCACACGGACGCCCAGGGGGGCGAACACGGAGTTGCACGAGTGAGCGAAGCTCTGGCGGAAGGTCCCCCCGCAGGACTCGCCGTTGGCGTTCTCGAGGCTTACGCCGTCGATCGTCGCGCCCGTCTGCACCGGGTAGCGCTTGCTCGTTTGGGTGAGCTTCGCCTCGAGCGCGGCGGTGGTGGTGATGATCTTGAAGGTGGAGCCCGGGGGCTGGGGGGCGGAGAACGCCACGCCGGCCAGCGCTCGCACCTCGCCGTTGCGGGCGTCCAGGGCGGCCACGCCGCCGAAGCGGTCGCCCAGGGCCGCGACGGCGGCCTGCTGAAGGCTGCTGTCGATCGTCGTGCGCACCGGCTGCCCCGCCTTGGGCTTCGAGCGCGCCAGCACGCGGCGCCCGGCCAGCAGCTCGCCGCCGGGCTTGCCGGCGAGCTCGGGCTCGAATGCACGCTCCAGCCC
>JACCZR010000272.1 GCA_013695855.1 Thermoleophilaceae bacterium | reverse complement strand
CGCCTCGCCCGTGCCGCCCACGGCTCGCGAGCGGCCCGCCGCCTTCGCCTCGGCCACCAGTATCGCCGCCGTGAGCGCCACGAGCACCAGGCCGAGCACGGCCGCCGGCGTACGGTCGAAGGCCGAGCGGTAGCCGGAGTAGATCGCCCGCGTGAGCGCGTCGAAGCGCATGAGCGAGACCACCCCGAAGTCCGAGATCGTGTACAGCGCGACCAGCAGCGCGCTCGCGGCGATGGAGGGCCGCAGGGACGGCAGCGTCACGCGCAGGAACACTTGCCGGCTGCCGTGGCCCAGCGAGCGCGCCGCCTCGTCGAGGCTTCGGTCCGAGCGCCGAAGCGCAGCGGCGCTGAGCAGGAAGACGTAGGGGTAGGTGGCGAGCGTCAACGCGGCCAGCGCGCCGCCGAAGCCTCCGATGGAGACCGAGCCGCCGATCCCGGCGAGCTCCTGCAGGAAGCCGCCGCCCCCGAACGCCGCCAGCAGGGCGAGGGCCAGGACGTAGGAGGGCATCACCAGCGGGAGGGCGAGAAGCACCGTCCACAGGCGTCGTCCCGGCAGGTCCGTGCGCGTGACCAGCCACGCCGCCGGGACGCCGATCGCCACGGCGGCGGCGGTCACCGCTGCCGTCAACCCCAGCGTGCGCAGGACGAGCTCGAGGGTGCGGGGGCGGCCGAGCACGGCCAGTGGGTCGCTGGCCCCGGCCACCCTGACCACGAGGTAGACCAGCGGCAGCGAGACCGCGCCGACGACCAGCGCGCCGAGCAGCCCCAGCGCGACCGGCGGCCGCCGGGTCACGTCGAGAAGCCGGCCTCTTCGAGCATCCGCAGCGTGCCCCGCAGCTCGCCGCCCAGCTTGCCCAGCGCGAAGCCGGGTCCGACCACCCTGCGCAGCGGCGGCAGTCCGCGGATCGGCTGCACGCCGGCCGTCAGCGGGTACTCAAAGGTCTTCTGGGCGAAGTAGGTCTGGGCCTCGCGGCCCTGCAGGAAGCGCACGAAGCGCTCGGCCTGCGGTTTGTGCTCCGTGGAGCTCAGGATGCCCGTGCCCGCCACGTTGACCAGCGAGCCCGGGTCGCCGGGCCGCAGCCAGTGGTTTCTCACCGGCAGGTCGGGACGCTCGGCGCGCAGTTCGTAGAGGTAGTAATGGTTCACGAAGCCCACGTCGACCTCGCCGCGCGCGATCGCCTCAACCGTCTGGATGTTGTTGTCGTAGAGCTTGGGCTTGTTGCGTTTGATCGCGGCCAGCCACTGCTTCGTGCGAGCGTCGCCCACGTCCAGCCGCATACCCGACACGAAAGCCTGAAACGAGGCGTTGGGAGGCGCGAAGCCCACCTTGCCCTTCCACCGGGGCTCGGTGAAGCCGAAGATCGAGTCGGGTAGCTCGCGCTCCTGCACACGCTCGGTGCTGAAGGCCACGACGCGAGCCCGGGCCGATGTGCCGCTCCAGCGCCCCCGCGGGTCACGGAAGCGCTCCGGCACCGCGTTCGTGAGCGTGGCGGGCAGCGGGGCCAGCGAATCCTCTACCGCGCCCAAGGCCCCGGCGTCCTGGGAGAAGAAGACGTCCGCCGGTGAGTTGTCGCCCTCCTCGGCGATGGTGGCCGCGAGCTCGGCCGACTCGCCGTAGCGCACCTTCACCTTCACGCCGCTCTTGCGCCCGAAGCTGTCGATCAGCCTGCCCACCAGCTTCTCGTTGCGCCCGGAGTAGATCGTGAGCTCGTTCTCCGACGAGCTTCCGCCATCCCCGCCACACCCGGCGAGCGGAGCAAGGCACAGCACGATCGACAGCAGGCCGAGGGAACGTCTCACCGCAGGCCTCAGCCGAGTACGGGCACGGGCCCGTCGTATATCCGCAGTCGCACTCGCGCACCCACGGGCACCCGCTCGCTGGAGGGCCGCTGGGAGATCAGCGTCGTGCCGTCGGCCAGGCGCACGCGGTAGACCACGTCGTGGCCGAGGAAGGTGCGCTCGACGACCTCGTCGGGCGCTTCGTCGTCGAGCTCGAGGCCGACCAGCTCGGGCCGGATCAGGACCTCGCGGGCACCCCGGTCCAGGAGGAGCGCGAGGCGCGCGTGGGCGACCTCACCCGAGACGATGTTCGCCGCTCCGATGAACTCGGCCGCCCAGCGGTCCGCCGGCTGGAAGTAGAGCTCCTCGGCGCGGCCGGTCTGCACTATCTCGCCGTCGCGCATGACGGCGATCCGGTCGGCCAGGGTGAAGGCCTCCTCACGGTCGTGGGTCACGATCAGCGCCGTCACGTCTGCCTCGCGGAGGATCCGCGCGACCTCCTCGCGCATGGCGGCGCGCATCAGCGGGTCGATCGCGTTCCACGGCTCGTCGAGCAGGACCACTTCCGGGCTGGGCGCCAGCGCACGGGCAAGCGCGACCCGCTGGCGCTGGCCGCCCGACAGCTCGTCGGGATAGCGCCCCCCGAGGCCGGCGAGGCCCACCAGCTCGAGCAGCTCGGCCGTCCTGGCGCCACGCCCGCGGCGGGGCAGCCCGAAGCCCACGTTGCCCACCACGTCGAGATGGGGAAAGAGGGCGTAGTCCTGAAAGACCGTGCCCACGCACCGATGCTCGGGCGCGATCCAGGCGCCGGGGCCGGCCACCACGCGGCCGTCGATCTCCACCCGGCCCGCATCAGGGCGCTCGAAGCCCGCGAGGCTGCGGAGCAGCGTGGTCTTGCCGCAGCCGCTGGGGCCGAGCAGTGCCACCCATTCGCCACGGGCCACTTCGAGCGAAGCGCCGCGCAGTGCGTGCACGGGCCCATAACGCTTGACGAGGCTCTCGACGCAGATCATCGGAGCGGGCATCTTAGGGCAGCCTAACGTCCACGCGCCGCATAGGCGCGGTAGATCGTTCCCGAGGAGGAGGCCATCAGCAGCTCGCCCCGCTCATCGGCGCCGATGTGCGTGAGCTGCGGCACCTTGGCCCGCTCGCGGCGGAGGTCCTCGGCGCCCTCGCCCGGCTTGGGTTTCAACGACCACAGCTCGCCCGAGCAGAAGTCGCCGAACACGTAGCGGCCGGCCAGCGCCGGCACCCGCGAGCCGCGGTAGACCAGGCCCCCGGTCACCGAGCAGCGCCCGCGCTCGTGACGGTAGGCCGCGACCGGCCACACAAGCTCGCCGCGGTGCAGCCGATCCCCTCCGCGCCTGACGCGGGTGGTGCCCTCGAAGGGTCCCCAGCCCAGGTTCTTGGGCCGCTCGTCGGGCTCCACTTGGATGCGGTCGATCTCCTCGGCGGCGTCCTGACCGACGTCGCCGATCCACATCTCGTTCAGGCCGGCATCGAACGAGAAGCGCCACGGGTTGCGCAGGCCCATCACGAGCGCGCGCCAGCGCGGCGGCCCCGGGGCGTCCACGTCGGCGGAGAGGATCTTGCCGAGCCGGGAGCGCGGGTCCTGGGCTTTACGCCGGGGGTCGAAGGCGCCGCCCCCGTCGCCGAGCCCGAGATAGAGCCTGCCGTCGGGGCCGAAGGTGACGGTGCCGCCGTTGTGGTTCTCCTCGGGGTGGCGCTCGCCCAGCAGGAGCCGCCGCTTCGGCTGCGCCCCCCGCCGTCTCGGCAGGCGCAGCTCGACCACGCGGGTGTCCCCCCGGCGATTGGTGAAGTGAACAACCAGCCGGCGGTTGCGGGCGAAGTCGGGATGGAAGGCGGCGGCCAGCAGACCCTGCTCGGCGCCCACCTTCACCTCGCTGCGCAGGTCGATCACCGTCCGCCGGGTGCGCCCCTGGACACGCACGAGGCGCCCCGGCTGCTCGAGCACCCACAGCGAGCGGGAGTCACCGGGCGCGGTGCCGACCCAGGTGGGGCGGACCAGCCCTCGGGCCACAGGACGCAGGTCGAAGTGATGGGCGGCGCCCTTCGGCGCAGGCAATCGCGGCGGCCGGACGCCCGCCAGTGGGTCGCCAGGGTCCTTGCCGCAGCCGGCTGCCGTCGCTCCGGCAATCAGCACGGCGAGCGCTGGTAGAGCTGGGCGCCACCTCACGGGGCGGTACTGTATTAGGCAACCCTAACTTCTGTCGGAGGCGCACCGCGCGGCCAGCTGCCAGCTGCCTGACGAGGCCAGTGTGCGGAAGCCGGGAGGGCGCCTGGGGCGCACCGCGTGGCCCGGGCCCAGGCGGGAGCGAAAGACCACGCCGGGCACACGCGGGGTCAAGCCCACGCGGTGCTTGGCCACCCCAAGCCGGTACGCGAGCAGCGTTCCCCGAAAGCGCCCGACGTAGGGGCGCCCGCAGCCCAGTAGACGGTCCGCCCCCCCGGCGAGGCGCACGGCGCGTTCGAGGTCGCGGCCGAGCTGAGCCCGCCAAACCTGGCCGGCCCGGACGTCGGCGGGGGGGTCGGCCCGCAGAACGACGGCACCGGCCAGCAGCAGGCAGGCCCCGGGCAGCGCGAGGCGCACGAGGGTTCGTCCGCAT
>JACCZR010000262.1 GCA_013695855.1 Thermoleophilaceae bacterium | reverse complement strand
CTGGCACTACCCTCAGGGCGATGGCCGGCGGAGAGCGCTTCTGGGTGGCGCGGGCGCGCTGGCGGCTGCGCGGCGCGATGCTCTGGCCCGCGTTCGTGGTGCTCACGCTTGTCGACGGCCTGGTCCTTTACCGCCTGTCGCCGGTGGGGCTGGCCTTCAGCGACCTGCCCGGCTTTGCCTTCATCGTCGCGACCTTCGGCAACCTCTTCCTGGTGGCCGCGATAGCTCCGTGGATGACGCGCCGCCTCGCGGGGCGGCGGGTGCCCCCTCCCGTGGACGTCGAGCGCGAGGTGCTCAAGGATCGCGTCGGAACCGCGCTGCTCGTGGCCGGGCTCGTCGGGGTGATCGCAGCGGGCCTCGGCAACCGCCAGGTGGTGGTCTCCGAGACCGAAGCCACCGAGCGGAACGCCGCGGCCCTGACCGACTACGTGATGCGCTCCGGCAACCCCGAGCTGACCCGCAACCGGGAGACCGCCAACACCCACCCGCTCAGTGAGGGGTACTTCCGTACCTGCGTCGCCAGGGATAACCGCCAGCGGGCATTCTGTTTCTACATCGACACCAACAAGCAACCGACCGAGGTCAGGCGCGACGACAGCCAGGTGCCAAACAACCGAATGTTTCCTAACGGCAAGCTGGGCCGCTAGGGGGCGCCGGCCTCCATCGCCGCGATCACCGTCTCGATCACCTTCACACGCGCGTGCTTCTTGTTGTCGCCCTCCACCAGCGTCCACGGCCCGTGTTCGTGGTGGGTGCGCTCGAGCATGTCCTCCACCGCCTCCTCGTAAGCGACGCGCTTCTCGCGGTTGCGCCAGTCCTCGTCGGTCAGCTTCCAGGCCTTCAACGGGTCCTTCTCGCGCTTGCGAAAGCGCCGCAGCTGCTCGTCCTCGGAGACGTGCACCCAGAACTTGACGAAGATCATCCCCTCGGCGGCGTTCATGCGCTCGAAGTCGACGATCTCCCCGTAGGCCCGCTCCCATTCGTCCTCGGTGGCGAAGCGCTCCACGCGCTCGACCAGCACGCGGCCGTACCAGGTGCGGTCGAACACGGCCATCCCGCCCCAGCCGGGAAGCGCGCTCCAGAAGCGCCACAGGAAGTGGTGTCGCTTCTGGTCGGATGTGGGAGTCCCGAACTGCGCCACCCGGACGTGGCGAAGGTCCAGCGGGGCCACCAGGCGCTTGATCGCCCCGCCCTTGCCCGAGGCGTCCCAGCCCTCCAGCAGCGCGCACACCGGCGGCCCGAGCCGCTGCGCCCCCAGCTTGCCGCCGAAGTCCAGGCGCAGCTCTGACAGGCGCTTCTCGGCGGCCTCCAGGCGCTGCTCGTACTCCTCGCGGTCGAGCTGGAGGCTGAGGTCGAGCTCGTCGAGGCGGCCCACGCCCGAGACCGTACTCAGTGTCGGGGAGGCCGGGGGAACACTCCTGCCACAACGAAGTCTCGGCTCGTTATCCACATCTTCTCCAACGCGTCACTTCGGGTTCACCGCCGGCGGGGGCGACCCGACATACCTTCGTCCGATCGCTCCCGTGCTCGCTCGCAGCCCCTCCACCCCACCTCCTCCGCCCAACATCAGGCGGCTGGGGTCCATCGAGATCCGCCCGGAGGAGCTCCAGGTGATCGTCGACGGCAAGCGCGTGGGGCTGACCGTACGGGAGTTCGAGATCTTCTTCGTGCTGGCCGAGCGCATCGACCGCGTCATCCCGCGCGAGGAGATCTACCAGCTCGTGTGGGGCGCGCGTATGCCCCGCCGCGATCGCTCGGTCGACGTCTTCGTGCGCAAGGTGCGCGGGAAGCTGGATGCGGCGGGTCCCGGCTGGACCTACATCCACACCCACTTCGGGATCGGCTACCGCTTCGCGCCCGAGCCCGACGCCCAGCCCGACAACAACGGCTCCCGGCCCTAGAGGGCTCCGAGACGGGGCGAGCTGTCAGTCCGGGCAGTCGCAGCGCTCCGGCGGCAGATCGGCGGCCGCTGGTAGCGCACAGCACTCGTCCTTGGCGGCGGGCTCACAGCAATCGGCCAGGGACTCGGGCGGACAGCAGTTCTCGCCGCTGGGCTTGCGCGCGCGGATGATCGCCGAGGCGGCGTGCTCGTGGACGCGGTGGGTCTGCTCGATCTCTACGTCATCAAAGCCGGCGTCTGACAACACATGACGGAACTCACCCTCGGTGAGCGCCCCGGCGACGCACCCCGTCCAGGCGGCCATGCTGTCCTTTGTCACCTGGTCCATGTCCGGGTCGGCGATCACGTCCGAGACCGCGAAGCGGCCGCCAGGACGCAGCACGCGGGCGGCCTCGGCGATGACGCGCGGCTTGTCGGCCGACAGGTTGATGACGCAGTTCGAGATCACGACGTCGACGCTCGCGTCGGCAAGCGGCATCTCCTCCAGGTAGCCCTTGATGAACTCGGCGTTCCCCACGCCGGCGTCGGCGGCGTTGGCCCTGGCGAGCTCGAGCATCTCGTCGGTCATATCCAGTCCGATGGCGTGGCCGCTGGGTGCGACGCGGCGAGCGGAGATGAGCACGTCGGCTCCCGCGCCCGAGCCCAGGTCGAGCACGACCTCTCCGTCGCTGAGATCGGCGACGGCGGTGGGGACACCGCACCCCAGCGAAGCGTTGACCGCCGCCTCGGGCGCCTCGACGCGGGTCGCCTCGTCGTAGAGGGTGGCGCCGAACACGCCGGTCGCATCGGCCGGGCTGCAGCTCACGGCCTCGGGGCCGCAACAGCCGCCCTGGCCCTCGGTCGCCGCCCTTGCCGCGGCTGCGTACTGGTCGCGGACGGTTTCGCGTATCTGGTCGGTGGGACCTGGCAACGGGTCAGCTCCTCTCGGACGGGGGTCGGCTGGTGGGCCGGCGCGAAATCCGGCCGTCGATTCGGTGACAGCAGTCAGCCACGAAGTCGCGGGTGCGCCGCCGGCGGCCGACGAGCCCGACGACGATGCGGGCGATCAGGTCAGCCACGCAGACAGCTCCCCCAGCGCATCGGGGACGACGTAGTAGTAGGCCCACAGCCCCCGTCGTTCGGAGTCGACGAGGCCTGCCTCGCGCAGCTTCTTCAGGTGGTGCGAGAGCGTGGGCTGGGCGATCTCGAACAGCGGCACCAGCTCGCAGACGCAGACCTTGCCCGCGTGCTTTCGCAGCACGTCCACGAGCTGCAGGCGCACGGGATCGCCCAGCGCCTTGGCGAGGACCGCCATCCGCTCGGCCTGCGCGCGCTCCACGTCGGGGTAGACGACGGGCTCGCAGCACGGCTGGCCCGCAGGGCGCTTCTGCTTGGG
>JACCZR010000261.1 GCA_013695855.1 Thermoleophilaceae bacterium | reverse complement strand
CGCTGACGGTGAAGGCGTAGTCGCCCTCGGGGGCCGGACGACCGCCGACGCGACCGTCCCAGCGACCCGCTCGTCGGGCATCCGCGGCGAAGCGCGCCACCTCGCGGGGGCGACCCCGATCGGTGCGGAGCACGCTCAGCTGCGCGTCGGCGGTGCGCAAGCCGCGAAAGCGCACCCTCACGGGTACAGCCCGGCCGCCCGCCAGCACCAGGCCGGGCCGGGCCGAGGCGATCGCGAGCTCCGCGGGCTTGGTGTCCACCCGCACCCGGCGCCCGGAGGTGACCGAGCGGCCCTGGCCCTGGCGCACCACGCGTAGGCGGTAGACGCCATCGGGCACTACGCGACGCTCGTCGTCGCGGCCGTCCCAGCCGAACAAGAGCTCCTCGTCTCCGGGCAGGCGCCGCGAGTCCACCAGGCGGCGCACCTCGACGCCTTCGGAGCTCACGATCGAGAAGGTCACCTGCGCCGGCTCGCGCAGCACGAAGCCGACCCGCGCGCGGTTGACCACGCCGTCCGCCGTGGGCGAGAACGACCTGGGCTCGCGCTCGAAGCGCAGTACCAGGGGCTCCTCGCCCTTGAGGTACTGGGAAGCCAGGAAAGTGCCTACGGTCGCGACCACGAGCACGGCGAACAGGACGCGGACGGGGGTGCTGGCCATCGCGGGAAACCTAAACGCCGACAATGTCGGCTCCGTGAAGGTGAAGCTCATCGATCCCTCGGGGGACGTGACCCCCTACGACCATGCCCTGGCCGCCGCCCTGGCGCGCCGGGGCGCCGACGTGGAGCTGCTCACGTCGCGCTTCCTCTACGGGCCGCTGCCCGCCGAGCGCGGCTACGCCCTCACGGAGCTGTTCTACCCGCTGGCCACCCGGTTCGGCCTCGATGCGCGCCGGCGGCGCAGAGTAGCCAAGGCGCTCGAGCACCCGCTCGGCATGCTGGCGCTGCGCAAGCGACTTGACGAGGCGGATGTGGCGCACTACCAGTGGCTGCGGGCGGGCGACGCCGCGCTGATCCCGCCCAAGCGCCCACGCGTGATGACCGTGCACAACGTCCTGCGGCGCAGCGGGGCCACCGGCACAGCCCGCAAGATGGACGCCGTGGTGGTGCACACCCGCCACGGCGCACGCGAGCTGACCGAGCGGGTCGGTGTGTCTCCCGAGCGTATCCGGGTTATTCCCCACGGCGCCTTTGAGCACCTGCTCAGCCTGCCCGGCGAGCGCCCGCTGCCGTCCGAGCTGGCCGAAGTCGGCGGGCCCGTGATCCTCTGCTTTGGCACCGTGCGCGCCTACAAGGGGATCGACGTGCTGCTTCGCGCCTTCGCCGCGGTCGAGGGAGCCGAGCTGTGGATAGTGGGCCGTCCGCTCGACACGGCCATGGAGCCTCTGCACAAGCTGGCCCGCGCCGCCCAGGGCCGCGTGCGCTTCGTGACCCGCTACCTGGCCGAGCCCGAGGTGCCGGCGTTCTTCAAGCGCGCGGACCTGGTGGTGCTGCCCCACCGCGAGGTCGACCAGTCCGGCGTGCTCAACGTGGCGCTGGCCTTCGGGAAGCCGATCGTGATGACCTCGATCGGTGGCTTCGAGGAGGTGGCGCGGGATACCGGCGCGGGACGACTGGTCGCGCCCGAGGACCCCGAGGCGCTGGCAGGCGCCATCCGCGAGCTGCTGGCCGACGCCGGCGCCCGCGAGCGGCTGGGTGCCGCCGCCCGGGCGGCGGCACAGGGTCCGTACTCCTGGGACGAGGTGGCCCGCCGTACCCTCGAGCTCTACGAGGAGCTGACCGGATGAACGTCGTCTACCTGGCCAAGAACAAGCGCTCGGCGGCACGCTGTTTGGAGGAAGTGGTGAGCCGTGGCTGCGCGGTGAGCGCCGTGGTGGTGGGCGAGCCCTCGCCGCTCGACCACGAAAGCCAGCGCGTGGACCTCGTGGCCGAGCGCCACGGCCTGCCGATGGTCTCCGAGGAGGAGCTCTACGCACTGGCGCCCGAGCTCGACGGCCGGGTCGACCTGGTGCTTTCGGTGCTCTACCCCCGCCTCATCCGCCGGCCGCTGATGGAGCTTGCGCGTGTGGCGTGCCTGAACTTCCATCCCGCTCCGCTGCCCGACTGGCGTGGCCTCGGCGGCTACAACATGGCGATCCTCGAGCGCCTCGAGGAGTGGGGCGCATCGGCCCACTTCGTCGACGAGCACTTCGACACCGGCGACATCGTGCGCGTGAAGCGCTTTCCGTTCGACCCCGAGAGCGAGACGGCCTGGTCGCTGGACCTGCTCTCCCAGGAGCACCTCTTCGAGCTCTTCTGCCAGGTGCTCGAGCTGGCGCTCTCCGGCGACCCGCTGCCGCGTGAGCCCCAGGGGGAGGGACGCTACGTGAGCGCCCGCGACCTCCAGCGGCTGAGCATGGTCCCCGAGGACGCCAGCGCTGAGGAGATCGAGCGGCGCGTGCGCGCGTTCTGGCACCCGCCCTGGCCCGGCGCGACGATCGTGCGCGACGGGCGGGCCTTCACGCTGGTCGACCAGCGACTGCTCGACGAAGCGGCACTGACCTTGCGCGACGCCGGACAAGTGCCCTAGCCGGGTCTACCGGAGGTCTCCTACCGCGTCTTGTCCGAGCCGGCCAGGACGACCACGCGGGCGTCGCCGGCCAGTGACTGCGTCTGGGCGTCGATGGCCTCGCGCTGGGAGATGTCCAGGGCCCGGCCCACCGCGATCGCCTCGCGCTCGCCCCCCGTGGCGAAGAAGACCACGGATTCGTTGCGCACGCCCTGGTCGCTCGCGTTGGTCACGTTGCCCAGCTGAAAGCCCTTCGCCTCCACGTCGTCACCGATCTGGGCTGCCAGGCCGGGGATCGAGGTGCCGTTGAGGACCGAGACGGTCACCGAGGCCGGGTCGACGGACGCGCGGCGGCGCGGCGGACGCGTCGAGCCGGGGCTGCCGTTGCC
>JACCZR010000255.1 GCA_013695855.1 Thermoleophilaceae bacterium | reverse complement strand
CCTCTGAGCGCTCGACGATCTCCGGCGATCCGAGCCCCATGTGCGCGAGCGCGCCCGCGTACTCCTGCGTGAACCACGGGATGCTCCAGCTCGCCGCCCGGGCGCCCGGGAGGTCCTGCGGCTCCTGCAGGCCCCAGCCCTCGCGGACGATTCCGACGATCGGGTTGCGCTGGTGAGCGACCGCTGCAAAGCGGACCGGCAGCCGGCCCCCAAGCTCGGTCTGAGCGGCGAGCAGATAAGCGACCGAGCTCAGCGCGAAGTCGGCGTCCCCCGCAGCGACCGCCTTCGGTCGTGCGGTGAAGCCCTGCAGCGAGTAGTCGGGCGCGCGCGTACAGCCCACGTACTCGACCTCGATCCCCTGCTCGGCGAACAGACCGCCCTCCGCCGCCGCAAAGGCGGGGAGGTGCATGCCGCTGACACAGGTTCGACACCAGCCCATCAAACGCACGCGATCCATCCGGACCTCCAGGGTAGAGCTCACAACAGCAGTGGAGCGGCTGCTCTCAGCCGGTAGCCACGAGTAGCTGCTCCAGCATGGCGGTAACTGAAGTGCTTAACAATCGTATGACCTACGTATTTTTCCGCGGCGGGTACTTGCTTTTCCATCAGCTTTGCACTGGTTGACGGAACGCTGCACTAGGGTGATCTGCCGGTGAAGATCGCACTCGCCACCGCCCGTCGCCGTGTCCGTCGGCGGACCGTCGCGAGCGCCCTCCTCCTGGCGGTGGCTACAGCCGCCCTTCCCGCCGGGACCCTGGCTGAGCAGGCCTCGCAACCACCGCAGCCGGCGGCCGCTGGGTTCGACGCGGGCCGCAATCACACTTGCGCGATGCTCGCCGGCGCCGGCGTGCGCTGCTGGGGGTTCAGCCGGGAGGGGCAGCTCGGCTACGGCCACCAGGCAACGATCGGTGATGACGAGACACCGGGCGCGGCCGGGCCGGTTGACCTCGGTTTCGGGCGCACCGCCGCATCGATCAGCGCGGGGCACTTCCACACGTGCGCCCGGCTCGACGACGGCAGCGTGCGCTGCTGGGGCTACGGGCTAAACGGACGACTGGGGCACCAGAGCCTGGACGATGTCGGCGACGACGAGACTCCAGGGAGCGTTCCTCCCGTGGACCTTGGCTCCGGGCGCACCGCCCTGGCGATCAGCGCGGGTGGCACCCACAGCTGCGCACTGTTGAACGGGGGCGACGTGCGCTGCTGGGGGTACGGCGCGTACGGTGCCCTCGGCTACGGGGGCGAGCCCAACGACCCGACGGTCCCGGCCCCGCCGGACATCGGCGACAACGAGACGCCCGGGTCCGTCGGTCCCGTGAACTTCGGCGCCGGCCGTAGCGCCGTAGCGATAACGGCCGGCGGCTTTCACACCTGCGCGCTGCTCGACGACGGCACCGTGCGCTGCTTCGGCTGGGCACTGAACGGTCAGCTCGGGTACGGAAACGTCAACCGCGTCGCCGATCCAAGCATCCTCCCGCCGGTGAATCTGGGCGCCGGGCGGACCGCCGTCGCGATCAGCGCGGGCGAGATCCACACCTGCGCGCTGCTCGATGACGCCAGCGTGCGGTGCTGGGGGGGCCGGTTCGAGGGCCGGCTCGGCTATGGCAACGAGATCACGATCGGCGACGACGAGACGCCGAACACGGTGCCGCCGGTGAATCTGGGCGCCGGGCGTACTGCCGTCGCGATCAGCGCCGGGGACAGGCACACCTGCGCGCTGCTGGACGGCGACGACGTGCGCTGCTGGGGAGCCGCGTACGCCGGTCAGCTCGGATACGGGAACACGACCAATGTCGGCGACGATGAGCTGCCGGAGTCGGCGGGGCCCGTGGACCTCGGGCTCGGCCGTTCGGCTCTGGCGCTGAGCGCCGGCGGCCAGCACACCTGCGCGCGACTCGACAACGCCGGCCTGAGCTGCTGGGGCTATGGCGGTAACGGCAGGCTCGGCTACTGCAACGAGCGCAACGTCGGTGACAACGAGGCCCCCGGCGCGGTGGGCCTGGTTCCCGTCGAGGCCGCCGTCAGGGCGCCAAGCGCTGCTTACCCTGGCTGCGCTCGTCGGGCTCGGGGCAGCGGCTCGGACTCGAGCCCGGCGCCTGGTGAAGGCGCCCGGAGTGCCCCTCCGGCGTCCGCGCTCGATGCAGAGGCTGTGCGAAGGCGAGGTCTGCGCGGCTGTTTCGCCATGGCGGCTCGTCATGCAGGTCGCGAGCTCCGGCGGGCGCGGCGCGGCTCCCCACGGCAGCGTGCACGACTCAAGCGTCATGCGGCGCGTCACCGCAGCCGGATGCGGCGCACGTGCCTGAGACGCCACGGGCGCAGCCCGGCCCGTGTCACGGGGCTGAAGGCAGTTGCGGTCTCCCGGACGAAAATCGCCCTCACCTTCAACATCCCGGGCTCCGACGCCAACCGCCCGCCCGCGGCGCGGTCGTACCTCGTCAAGCAATCGAGTCGCCCGATCCGCAGCAGCCGTAGCTTCCGACGCGCTCAAAGCCTCTGCAAGGGGCACTGTCGCTTCCCGTCCGTGAGGGCTGTCGGCGCCAAGGTCACCCTCACCGTCGAGGACCTTCGTCCGCGCACCACCTACCACTACGCGGTCGCCGCGCGCGACAACGTTTCGAAGCGGCGTGGCCCACGCTCGCGGGCGGCGAGCGCGAGAACGCGGTAGGGCAGCGCGATCAACCGGGGGAGACGAAAGCGCCGAGTGCTTGCCGTTGCGCTGGTGCTGGTCGGCGGCATTGCGATCGTGGTCTCGGCGTACTTCGGGGATCGCCAGACAGGGAGCTTGCGGGGCAGCGATCGCCCGGTCAACGCGGGGGCCCGCGACATGGGTGACATCCAGGCGAACAACTCTCCAGCTCTCGCCCGCAACCCCACTCGAGCCGGCAACCTGGTGGTTGCCAACCGCATCGACCTGCAGAGGTTCTCCTGTGGCCTGAACGTCTCGTTCGACGGCGGCGCGCGCTGGTCACCGACCTCCATTCCCATCCCGAAGGGTGAAGAGCCCAAGTGCTACGCGCCCGACGTCACCTTCGCCGGCGACGGCACGCTCTACATCTCCTACGTGACCTTGAGAGGGCGAGGGAACGTTCCCCATGCTGCTTGGGTCGTGCAGTCAAAGGATGGCGGACGGACGCTCTCGGCCCCTCAGCGCGCGCTCGGCCGACTGGCGTTCCAGGTCCGTCTCACCGCTGACCCTGAGCGCGCCGATCGGCTCTATCTGACCTGGGTTCAGGCATCTGAGGTTGGTCTCTACCGGTTCACGGAGACCGGAAATCCGGTTCGCTTTGCGCGCTCGGACGATGGTGGGAGTACCTGGAAGCGCTCCGTTCGCGTGAGCACCCCCTCTCGTGCTCGCGTGCTGGCCCCGTCGGCGGCCGTCGGCGCGGATGGCGAGATCTACGTCGTCTATCTGGACCTCGGACAGGACACGCTTGACTACGAGGGAGCGCACCAGGGCTTCGGCGGACGCCCCTACGGCGGGCGCTTCGAGCTGGTCATGGGCCGTTCAGTCGACGGAGGCGCCACATGGGAGGAGTCTTCGGTGGAGCGCGGGCTGACTGCGATCGAGCGGTTCCTCGTCTTTCTTCCCCCATCCCCAGCCGTGGCAGTCGATCGCAACAGCGGACGGGTCTACGCCGGTTTCCACGAACAGCGCATGGGCGCCGCGGACGTGCTGGTGTGGTCGCTCTCGCGGGATGGCGCTCGGTGGCAGGGACCCACGCGGGTCAACGACAACCCCGCGGGCGACAAGACCTCCCAGTATCTGCCGAAGCTCGCTGTGGCACCCGACGGGCGCCTCGACGTCGTGTACTACGACCGCCGGGCTGATCGTAAGAACGTCCTGAACGAGGTCTCCCTTCAGTCGTCCTTCGACAAGGGGCAGAGCTTCACCAAGAGGATACGGCTCTCGAGCCGTCGCTTTGATTCGAGGGTGGGCTTCGGCTTCGATCGCAACCTCCCGGACCTGGGCAGCCGCCTGGCGCTGCTCTCCGGCGAATCGGGGGCGCTCGCGGCTTGGAGCGACACCCGCAACGGAACAGCTGTAACCAACAAGCAGGACATCTTCAAGGCTGAGGTGGCCTTTCCCGCTCGTCTCTCGGAGCCGGTGGAGCGCGGCCTGCTCTACGGAGGAATCACCCTGGGGATTCTGGGGCTTGCCCTGCTGGCCTCGGCGTCGCGCCGGCGCCGGTAAGTAGGAGCTACTGGTTTTTCCGTTCAGGCACGGAGTTTTCGTCGTTTCACTGTCAAGAGCGAAAGATGGCACTAGCCTCGCAGCTTGAATCGGCCTTCTAGCAGGTGGAGGGAAAATATGCCTAAGAAGTCTTGCGACAGAAACAGAATGAACCTGCACGTCCGGCGGCGTTTCCTTGTGGGGCTGCTCACGGGAGCGGCCTGCCTCGTCGTGCTGCCGATGGCTGTCGCTTGGGCTTGCGCACCCTCGACCGGCCAAATCGACTTCAACCGGACTTCGTACAGCGCCGGCCAAACGGTCGAGGTATGGGGTAACGGCTTCGCCAGAAGCAATCCGGTAGTGCTCACCCTCCAGCCCCCGTCGGGACCGGCTCGGAGGGTCGCCCCGGAAGCGGCCACCGATCAGAACGGCTACTTCGATACCTCATTTGCCCTTCCCGCCGACGCTCAGCCGGGAACCTACGCGCTCCAGGCAAGGACCGACGAGCCCGGAATCGGGGCGGGTCACGCTCCCACCAGACCGACCACGGCGTCCCACACGTTCAAGGTCGCGCCGCCTCCGGCGGCCAAGGCTCCCGCTCCCGCTCCCGCTGTGGTGGCCCCGCCGATGACCAAGCCGGCGCCGGTCGTTGACAACAGGGCGAAGCGGTCGAGGGCCGTGAGAAGGTGCAGGAGCAAGTACAGGGTCTTGAGGAGGTTCCCGGTAAGCAAGCGCAGGACGCTGAGAAGGAAGAAGGCGCGCTGCATCAGAAGTGCCAGGAAGCGGTACCCGATAGCGCCGAGCCTCCGGTAGTCATCGGACGGGGCCCTGCAGTGCACGCGGGGGTTTCGCCAGCCGCATGCGGGGGGACGGATGGGTCCCCCCCGCAGCCGTCCCACAGCAACCCGGCAGGAGGGGTCTTGAACCACCGTTTCCGCAGTAGCGTTGTCGCCTTGCCATACCGGCTTCGGCCCGTCCCGAGCCTGCTTGGGATCGCCGTCATCTGTGCGGCTCTGGCGCTCGGCGCTCCGGCGGCGCTCGGGGCCGGCCCCAATACGAGGTACGACGTGGTGGCGACCGAGTCCCCGGACCCCGTGGACCCTTCAGATCTCTCCGAGTGCCCTATGAACCAAGCGGGCACGGCCCGGCCCCAGTGCATCTACTCCCGCTTCGCCGAGCGCCTATCCGATGCCGCCGACCTCACGGGCGACGGTATTCGCGACGTCTTCGCCTCCACCTGGATCCAGGACCTTCCGCCCTCTGAGGTCGGCGGAGTCGAAAACAACAATGCGGGGCGGATCAGCCTGATCAACGGCGCGACCCAGAAGGTGGTGTACAAAGTCACCCCCGAGCCTCAGGTCGACGGGAATTTCGGCTTCTACATCTCGGTCCCGGGCGACGTCGGACCCAACAGGGACGGCAAGGAGGACCTCGTCTCGGGCGCGTCCGGCTACGACGTCGGGACGGGTCCCGGGGGCGCGGGCTGTACCACCCCTGCCACGCCCGAACCGAACCAGTGCAACGAGAACCAGGGCCGGGGCTACGTCATCAGCGGACCCACCGGGCAGCGGATCGCGACGCTCGATAACTTCAACCCGCAG
>JACCZR010000211.1 GCA_013695855.1 Thermoleophilaceae bacterium | reverse complement strand
GGTTGGGGGTGTGGCGCCTTGCCTTCACCGTGTCCGGTTCCTCCTTGCCCATTCTCGTGGGCGCAAAGAACTCTCAGACGAGTCGGACCGATCTCAGGGGGTCGGGCCAGGTACCACTCGGCCTCGGCCGAGTGCCACCGACCGGCATACCAGGAGCCGATGGAGCCCCAGAGGTCGCCCGCCGCGTAGGTAGTGCCGGTGACCGGACCCCGTTCATCGGTCCACCCCATGTGAGAGTTCGGGGTTGACTGATCCGTTGGCTTCTCCGCTTCGCTGCCAGCTGGCAGCGAAGCGGCTCGGCGCCATCATGCCAAGCGCCGAGTGGGGATGGTTTCGGTTGTAGTCGTCTCGGTAGTCGGCGGCCAGCAGCTGGGCCTCGGCCAGGGTCGAGAACTCCTCGACGTCGAGCAGCTCGTCGCGCAGGCGGGCGTTAAAGGACTCGACCCAGGCGTTCTGCCAGGGCGCGCCCGGATCGATGTAGGCGGTGGCGGTGGATCCGGCCTCGCACCACTCGCGCAGCGCGCGGGCGGTCAGCTCGGGGCCGTTGTCGGCGCGCAGGTTCGCCGGCGCGCTGCCGCGCTTCGCGACCAGGCGCGCCAGGGCGGTGACGGTCTGGTCGGCGTCGATCGTCCGCTGGCACTCGATCGCCAGCGCCTCGCGGGTGAACTCGTCGACGACGTTGAGGAACTTCAGCTCGCGGCCGTCGGTGGTGGCGTCGTGCTGGAAGTCAAGCGCCCAGACGTGGTCGGGGCGCTCGGCGCTGAGCCGGTCGTCGGCTGCGGTGGACTCACCGAGGCGGCGGCGCTTGCGGGCCCTGCCTGGCACCCGCAGGCCCTCCTCGCGCCAGATCCGCTGGGTGCGCTTGCGGTTGAGGGCAAAGCCCTCGAGGCAAAGCTGGGCGTGGGCGCGGCGATAGCCCCAGCGCGGGTGGCTGCGCGAGATCGCGCGCAGGCGCTCACGCAGCGCCTGATCATCGCCGGCCAGCCGGGGCTGGTGGCGCTGGGTGGAGCGGTGCTGTCCGGCGATCTCGCACGCCCGACGCTCGGAGAGCCCGAGGCGGTCCTGGAGCATCCGGACCGCCCCGCGCCTGCGGGCCGGGCTTAGAAGTTTCCTGGCATGAAGATCCGCCTGAGGCGCTTCTAATTCATCCGGCGCGGCACCTAGGTTCGCTGCACCGGGAGATGGGGCGCCTCGTCGGAGAACAACGCGTGGGCAGGCCGCGCTAATGGGGATGAGCTATGAGCTCGACAGTTTCCTTGGCCGCCCCTGCGACTGGCCCGGGTGTGCTTCGAGCACGAATCCGTCTGTGTCGTTGTGTCCATGCTCTCCGACCGCATCGCGAAACCGCCGAATTGAACACGAGAGGAGAACAGGATGAGTAGACGCTGCATCGGACTCGATGTCCACCGCGACTTCTGCGAGGTCGCGATCTGGGACCAGGGCGAAGTCAGATCGGCGGGCCGGATCGACTCCCGCCCGAAGACCTTGGCCGAGTTCGCGGCCACGCTCGGACCGGGTGACGAGGTGGCTCTGGAGGCAACCTCGGGAGCGAGACAGGTGGCCGAGATCCTGCGCCCGTGTGTGGCCCGGGTGGTGATCGCGAACACCCATCGGCTAGCGGCGATCTCCGAGGCCAAGTGCAAGACCGACCGAAACGACGCTCGCACTCTCGCCCAGCTGCTGGCGGCCGGGATGCTCGAGGGCTCCTGGCTGCCCGACGAGCAGACCCGCGCTCTGCGGCGGCGCGTGAGCCGCCGCCATAACCTCGTCGTCGCGCGCACCCGGGCCAAGAACGAGGCGATGTCGGTGCTTCACCGAAACCTCAGCCAGCGACCGCCGATGAGCGACCCCTTCGGGGTCAAGGGCCGCAAATGGCTCGGAGCGCTCGAACTGCCCGACGACGAGGTCGAGACGCTGTCGGCGGCGCTTCGGCTGATCGACTTCCATGGCGCGGAGATCGAGACGATCGAGCGCGAGCTGGCGCGCTTTGCGGCCAGCTCCGCCGAGGCGAGGCGGCTGATCACCGTGCCGGGAGTCGCGATGGTCACGGCGGTCACCTTCCTCGCCCATGTCGGCGAGATCGGCCGGTTCGCCGCGCCCAAGCAGCTGGTCGGCTACCTCGGGCTCGACCCGCGCGTTCGCCAGTCGGGAAACGGCACCGCCTTCACCGGCCGGATCTCCAAGGAGGGCTCGGTCCTGGTCCGGCACGTGATGGTCGAGGCCTCGCACTCGGCGATCCGCACCCCCGGGCCACTGCTGGCCTTCTATCAGCGGGTGCGCTCGCGTCGCGGGCACGCGGTCGCGATCGTCGCCACCGCCCGCAAGATGGTGGTGCTCTTCTGGCACCTGCTCACCCACGGCGAGGACTACCGCCACTCGATCGAGCTGGTCACCAACAAGAAACTGCGCAAGGTCGAGCTGTTGGCCGGCGCCCCACGCCGACGCGGCGGCGGGCGATGCGAGGGGCCAAACCGAGACCAGCGACGCGAGATCGACCGCGACCGCGCTCAACGCGCCGCCGACGACTACCGGCGCGTCGCCGAACGACAAAACGGACCGGGCACCGACAAGGTGAAAGACGCGTCCCAGACACCAGCGCGTACTTGACTTTCATCCGTCCCCGCGAGATCTCCTTGTGGGCCAAGATCTCGAGCTCCTTGTCGGCCACCAGGCGCTTCAGGGAGGTGTTCTCGCGCTCGAGCTCCTTTAAGCGCTTGGCGTCCTCTGCCTTCATCCCGCCGTACTGGTTGCGCCAGCGGTGGAAGGTGACCTCGGAGACCTCCAGGGCCTTGGCGACCTC
>JACCZR010000178.1 GCA_013695855.1 Thermoleophilaceae bacterium | reverse complement strand
CGCTCGCGCTCGGACACCTGGCCCGACATCCAGATCCAGAACCCCCACGTGACCGTGGCCCACGAGGCCGTGGTGGGCAAGATCTCCGACGAGCAGCTCTTCTACCTGCAGTCGCGCGGCCTCTCCGAGGAGGAGGCGGCCTCGATGATCGTCAACGGCTTCATCGAGCCGGTCACCAAGGAGCTGCCGATGGAGTACGCGATCGAGCTGAATCGGCTCATCCAGTTGGAGATGACCGGCAGCATCGGCTAGCCGTCCCGCCGGGGGGCGGGGGCTACACAGGGACGTACAGAACCGAGCTCTGAGGCTCGGGGACAGGCTCGGAATGCTCCCTGAGGCTTTCGACGTGCAGCGGGATCGCCTCGCGCATCAGTCGCTCGACCTCTTCGCGGCTATCGGCCGCGGCCGCGCACCCAGGGAGGTCGGGCGAAAATGCCGAGAAGGACCCGTCCGACCCTTCGACCACGACCAGGTAATCCGTCACTCCTGCGATCCCTTCTTCAAGCCCGCCTGGCGGCGGATGTTAGCCAGCGTGCCTCGCTTGACATCGGCGCCTCGTCGCCCGGCCACGGTCACCGTTCCAGGTTTCGACGGGTGACGAAACTGCCGGTGCCTTCCAGCTTGCCGCACCTGTTGCCAGCCGTTGTTTTCCAGCATCTTGATCACCTCGCGTACGCTCATGCTCACTCGATTGAGTGAGGACGCGGTGCCTGCCCCCACTCATTCGTGGCAAGCCGCGACGCGGTCGGGCTCGCCCCCCCCTCGTTCAGGCCAAGTCGATCTCTGCAGTCACACGGCCTCTCCGAGGCAGAGTCGGCCTAGATGTTCGTCAAGGCGTCGGTAGCAGGGAAGGCGCGGGGGAGCTGTCTGTTGGGCCCAGCAATCGCGCTAGTCGGCGTCCAATTAGCACGACTCTGTCGGCGATTAGCACGATTCCGTTCTAGCCCCAGCGGTCTTTGACGTACTCGTCGGCCTCGGCTTCGGGCAGCTGGCGCGTGCTGTTGTTCATACGCACCCAGAACGCCTCTTCCCTACCGCTCATCTGAGCCCTCACGGGCGATGACGAGCGGGCCACGTCTACCCGACACACATCGACATCGCCGATCGTGTCGATGCGGGCGCGGGAAGATCAACCCGAGCACCGGCGTGCCGTACTCCGATGCCTTCAGGCCCGAGTTGGCCCGCAGGTCATCGGCGGCGGCCCAGAGACGGTTCTCGAGCTCGGTCAGGTCCTGCTGCACGGGCTGCGGGAGTCTATGTCGCGGGCACTCCAGCGACCCTTCCGGAAGATGAATACCGCGGGCTGGTGCGCATGGGCCACAACTCGCAGGGCTCGAAGTCCCACGTGCAGTGCGACGGCCTGATGATGGATGACCGCTCGCGCTCGGACACCTGGCCCGACATCCAGATCCAGAACCCCCACGTGACCGTGGCCCACGAGGCAGTGGTGGGCAAGATCTCCGACGAGCAGCTGTTCTACCTGCAGTCGCGCGGCCTCTCCGAGGAGGAGGCGGCCTGCTCGGTCGGGTAGCCCGCGGCGGACGAGCGCGGAGGTCGCAACCCGGTTAGGCTCGCCCGCGGTCAACCGAGGAGGGCGCCGTGGCAGTGGTCGTCGTTCATCAGGGTCCGAGTCTCACCCAGGAGGCGTACGAGGAGGCGGTGCGCCGGCTCACCGGCGGGAAGGACCGCCTCGAGTCGTTGTCGGACTGGCCGGTCGAAGGGATCGTGTTCCACACCGCCGGTCAGAGTCCGGACGGGTTCCGCGTGGTCGACGTCTGGGAGTCCGAGGAGGCCTTCGGCCGCTTCGGGGAGACGCTCGGGCCGATCATGCAGGACCTGGGCGTCACCGAGCAGCCGCAGGCCTATCCGGCACACACCTTCGTGCCGAGCTGAGCGACAGCGACGCTTCAGTTCGCCGCCCTGATCCTGTCCGGCCTGCTGGCCGGGTCCGAGCTGGCCTCGCGGGTGATGGTGCACCCGGCGCTGTGGCGCCTCGACCACCTCGAGCAGGTCCACGCCGAGCGCCAGGTCTACCGGCGCTTCGGCATGGTGGATCCCTTTCTCATGACGGCGACGGTCGTGGTGTGCCTGATGGCCGCCGGGGCGCTCGAAGGGGATCGGGCCACGCTCACCCTGGCCGGCGGACTCTGCTTCGGAGTGATGCTCGCGATCACCCTGCTCGGCAACATGCCGATCAACCTGCGCGTGTTTCGCTGGAAGGACGAGGACGACCCCGCGGAATGGCGCCGCCTGCGGCGCCGCTGGGACCGCATTCACTCGGTGCGACTGGCCCTGGACGCCACCGGCTTCGGGCTCGTGGCGGCGGGTGCCGCCCTGGCGTAGGCTCGGAGTCTCGTGACTGGGGCACCGCGACTCGCCTGGAGCCAGGCGCTCGACAGCCTGGAGCCCGACCGCATCGTCGAGCAGCTCCGCGATGATGTCGTGATCAGGGTCGCCGTGCACGACGAGCCCATGCGCGGTCGTGACATCGCCCGCTTCCTGTTCGGCGTCCTGGCCGAGGAGCTGGAATCCATGAGCGTGACGGATGAGATCGTCGAGGGCCACCGATCGGTCGTGATGTTCGAGACCGCGGTTGACGGAGTCACGGCGCAGGGCCTCAACGTGGTCGAGACGGGCGACGACGGGCTGGTCAGCGACCTGACCATCTTCTTCCGGCCGCTGGTCGCCCTCGAGCGGGTCTCTTCGGTCATCGGCGCCCGGATGGAGGAGCGTTTCGGCCCGCGGCCGGATTAGCTCATCGCCCTGTTGCTCGTATAGACGGAGCCCTTGGCGTCAAGTCGCCAAGAGAGGGTCAGCCCGACGACGCCGGATTCACCAGATCACCTCCACGCCGTAGGCTGCCATTCGAGAGTCGGCGCTCAGGAGAGCGTCACCCTCGAGCGAGGCCTGGGCCACCAGCAGGCGGTCGAACGGATCGCGGTGGTGCCAGGGCAGGTGCTCGACGCGCTCGGCGTGCTGGGACGTCACGGGCATGGGATCGAAGTCGAGGGCCCCGAGCGCCTGCGCCCAGCGGTCGGCGATGACCAGCTTGCCCAGCGAGCGCTTGATCGCGATCTCCCAGACGCTCACCGCGCTCAGCAGGAGCGTATTGCGCTCGTCGGCGAGCGCCTGCTGCGCCTTGCCGGACACCGCCTCCCGATCGCCCAGCAGCAGCCAGACGACAACGTTCGTATCGAGCAGGAGGCGCTTCAAGCGTAGGGCCCGAACCCGTCCGGCAACTCGTCGAAGTCCGGGCCGAGTGAACCTTCGACGTTCCCCCAGACGCGCCGGCGCCCGCGGTCGGCAGGCACCCGGACGAGCATCGCGACCGGCTCGCGGCCACGGCGGATGACAACGGACTCCCCTGCCTCGACTCGACGCAGGAGGCGGGAGAGCTGGGTCTTGGCCTCTTGCACCGTGACCTCCACGTGAGCCATGCTAACAACCTGGTCGACCAAGTTAGTCGACCAGCTCGAACCGGGCGGGGCCCCTTCTGCTACGGTCTGTAGCAGATGCTCGAGAAGACAATCCCCCAACGGGAGCTGCGAAACAACGTCGCGGCGGTGCTTCGCGCCGCAGAGGCCGGCCAGAGTTTCACCGTGACCGTGCGAGGCCGTGCGGTCGCGCGGCTGGTTCCGCCCGGGGACGGCGCACAGCCGCGTGTCGACGTCGACCGAGAGACCATTAGTCAGATACTCGGTCTCCCAGCAGACGATGAGCTCACGGCTGAGCTGGACGCCCTCGAGGCGCCGCTGACCGATCCGAGCTGAGGCTGAGTGCCGGGGGCGCTGCTCGATACGAGCGTGATCATCGCCGGACCCGGCCACGCGTCCGGGCTGCCCGTTTCGGCAGCGATCTCGATCATCACCTTCGGAGAGCTGTGTGCCGGCGTGGCGCTTGCGCGCGACGACGAGACGCGGGCCCGCCGCGCGGCCCGCCTGACACAGGTGAAGCGTGTGTTCGAGCCGCTGGTGGTCGACGACCCTGTGGCGGAGCGCTACGGGCAGCTCCTCGGGATCGCACGATCGCAGAGCCTCACCGTCAAGGCCACCGATCTCCTGATACTCGCAACGGCGCTGGCGCACGACAGGGAGCTCCACACGCTCGACCGGCGCCAAGCTGCCCTCGGCAGGGCGGCCAAGATGAAGGTCGAATCACCCGGCTGAGTACGACGGAACGCGAGGCAGCGGCTCTGCTCGAATGCGTGATGGTGGCTCGGGCGTTCCTGTTCGGCGTCCTCGCAGACTGCCTGGAGTTCACCGAGCGCTGCGTCGAGCACATCGGCGGCCCGGAGAACCTGATTGGCGACTGCCAGGGCGGCTGGCTCGCTGCCATCCGCCAAGTCGCCAGTCTCGGAGGCGATCTGTACGACCCGCCCGAGTTCCAAGGGCACCCATGCCGCCTGCCGTTCGTCGTAGAAGCCGCGCGGCGGTTGGAGCCACATTGAAGACCGTCAAGCGCCGGTCTCGCCGAGCTCGCCGGGCGCGACCCGGGTGCCGACGAGAGTCCGGGCCGTCCCGGAGGTCAGCTGAGGCAGCCGTCGCAGTCGGCCAAGGCGATGAAGAGGACGACGGTGGCGAAGACCACGCCGACGGCAAAGGCGATGACCACGCCGGCCACCGCCCAGCCGCGCCCGAGGCCGCGGCGGTCGCCCCAGATGCGAAAGCCGACGTACTCGAACCCGAGGACTCCGATCGTGGGCACCCACCACAGCTGGCTGAGCACAGGGGCGCCGCCGAGGATGGGCAGGGAGAGGCTGCTGAGGGCGGCCACGATCCAAGAGAACGCGAAGACGTTGAACGCGGGAACGCCGATGGCGGTGGCCAGCCACCATGAGGTCGGCGGCTTGTTCTGAGCCGGCGACCACGCGACCTGCGGGACCTCGGGGTGGGCATACATCCGATCTTCCTCCTTGTTGACCATTGGTCAGCTGACCTTAGCAGTCTTGTTGACCGATGGTCAAGAGGTAGCTCTGGAC
>JACCZR010000117.1 GCA_013695855.1 Thermoleophilaceae bacterium | reverse complement strand
GGCTCGAGCCGGGCGCTGACCGACGCTTGCTCGCCCTGCGCGCGGGCGTAGTCCCGCGCCGCCACGGCGCCCTCGCAGACCAGGCCCAGCAGTCGGTCGAGCGCGCGCTCGTCCACCGCGGCCGCCGGCACGTCAGCGTGTACCCAGATCTCGCCCGACCGGGTGCAGCCGAAGCGCACCATGCGCGTTTGGCGGTTCCACCACAGCAGCATCCAGGGATCGACCCCCGCCTCAGCGTCCAGCACAGGCGCCTTTGCGGTCAGCAGGCCGTCCAAGAGGCGCAGGCCCACGTGCAGGGGCCACCCTCCGGCGGCGTCGGGGGGCACCGTGAGGCCCCACTCGGCGCCGGCCAGCCTCCGGGTGTCGCCGGGCAGCTCGGCGAGGTATGCGTCCACGAGGTCGGCGGCGGCCATCGACCTACAGTGTCGCGATGCGCGCCCTGGTCCAGCGGGTGAGCCAAGCCGCCGTGACCGTGGAAGGCGACGAGGTCGCGCGCATCGGACCCGGTCTGCTGGTGCTGCTGGGCGTGGCGGCCGGCGACACGGGCGAACAGGCCGACCGCCTCGCGGCCAAGCTGGTGAAGCTTCGGATCTTCGCGGACGATGCCGGCCGCTTCGACCGCTCGGTCGGCGAGGCCGGGGGAGATGTGCTGTGCGTCAGCCAATTCACCCTGCTCGGGGACACCCGCCGCGGCAACCGCCCGAGCTTCACCGAGGCCGCCCCGCCCGAGGAGGCCGAACCGCTCTACGAGCGTGTCCGCGACGCGCTCGGCGCACAAGGCGGGGTGTTCGGCGCGCACATGCAGCTCGCGCTTGTCAACGACGGCCCGGTGACCCTCATGATCGAGGCCTGATTGCCTATACTCGCGGGGGACTTTCAGACGTTGCGGCCCCGGTGGCCGCTCCTGAAGGTGGGCTTTCGCGGCCCACCTTTTTTTATCGCCAATGACCGAGCAGATACAGACACGGATCGAGCAGAAGCTGGCCTCCACCGAGCCCGAGGTGGACGTTCTCCTCTGCGAGAGGGTCGCCGCCGAGCGCCTGCGGCTGACGATCGACCACCCACGCGGGGTCGACCTGGAGCTGTGCGAGCGGGTCACCAAGCACCTTGGAGAGCTGCTCGTGGACTACGGGCTCGAGGTCTCATCGCCGGGTCCGCAGCGCCCGCTCACCAAGCCCGAGCACTTCCGCCGCTTCCTCGGCCGGCGCGCACGCGTGCGCACGCGTGAGGCAAGGGACGGCCACAAGAGCTTCACCGGAGAGCTTCTCGGGGCCACGGAGCAGGAGGTGACCGTGGCCGCCGACACCGGGGTCGTGTCGATTCCGTACTCGGAGATCAACCGCAGCAACCTCGTGGAAGGTGGTTAGACGCGACATGGACAAGACCGCGCGGATAGAGAGGGAAAACCATGTCTAAGGAGATCGTCGAGGCCGTCGGCGTGCTGGAGCGCGAGAAGGGCATCTCGGCCGACAGGCTGATGGAGGCCCTCGAGGACGCGCTGCTGTCGGCCTACAAGAAGACGCCCGGCGCCGCCCGCTACGCGCGCGTGGACATGGAGCACGACACGGGGGACTTCCGGGTCTTCCAGCTGACCCTCCCGCCCGACCTCGAGGAGCAGCTGCTCGACGAGGTCGAGGAGGAGGCCGGCGAGGCTCAGGTGGACCCCGAGACGGGCGAGCTGGTGGAGCCCGAGGCGCCCGAGATCGGGCAGGAGCGCCTGGCTCAGTACTCCGACCAGATCGACGAGCACGACGTAACGCCCGACGACTTCGGCCGCATCGCCGCCCAGACCGCCAAGCAGGTCATCCTCCAGCGGATCCGCGAGGCCGAGCGGGACATGACCTACGACGAGTACCAGGACCGCGTGGGCGAGCTGATCACCGGCATCGTCCAGCAGTCGGACTCGCGCTACACGCTCGTGCAGCTGCGCGAGCGCGTGGAGGCTCTGCTGCCGCGCTCCGAGCAGGTGCACGGCGAGCGCTACGAGCACGGCGCCCGCGTGAAGGCGATCATCTCCGACGTCTCCAACCAGGCGAAGGGGCCCAGCATCGTGGTCTCGCGCCGCTCGCCCGAGCTGATCTCGAAGCTCTTCGAGCTGGAGGTGCCCGAGATCGCCGACGGCCTGGTGGAGATCCAGAACGTGGCCCGCGAGCCCGGCTACCGCTCCAAGATCGCCGTGGTCTCGCACGCCTCGGGGGTCGATCCCGTCGGCGCCTGCGTGGGCCCGCGGGGCTCGCGTGTGCGGATGGTCGTCTCCGAGCTGCGGGGCGAGAAGATCGACATCATCCCCTTCAACGAGGAGCCGGCCCGCTTCGTGGCCAAGGCGCTCTCGCCCGCTCGCGTGCGCGAGGTGCTCGTGGACGACGACGGGCGCCAGGCCACGGTGATCGTCCCCGACGATCAGCTTTCGCTGGCCATCGGCAAGGAGGGGCTGAACGCCCGTCTGGCCGCGAGGCTGACCGGCTGGAGGGTCGACATCCGCTCCGAGAGCGAGTTCGCCGAGGACGAGGCCGAGCACGGCTACGACGAGGAGGAGGCGGTCTCAGGCCGCTGTGCGGCGATCCTCACCAACGGCCGCCGCTGCCCCAACGCCTCCCTGCCCGGTTCGCGCTACTGCGGCCTCGCCCCCCACCAGGCGCTGGTCGACCAGGTGGGTGACGAGCTCTCCCCAGCCGCCGAGGCGGCGACCGGGGGGGCGCCCGAGGATCCGGTCGAGGACGAGCTCGCGCCCGTGGTCACCGACGCGCCCGTCGAGGCGTCGCCGGTGGACGAGCCGGAGCTGGTCGACCCCGTCGAGGAGGGCTCAGCCGAGGCAGTCGATCCCGACGAGCCCGAGGCGGTCGATCCCGACGAGCCCGAGCCGGTCGATCCCGACGAGCCCGAGCCGGCCGAGCCGGTCGAGCCCGACGGCTCGGCCCTGCAGGGCTCGGTCACTCAACCTCCCGCCTCGGAAGAGACCTCGTAGCGCCGAGCCGTCGCTGCGTGGCCTGCGGGCGCTCGGAGCCCAAAGGGGGGCTGCTGCGCTTCGTGCGCCTGCCCGAAGGGACGGTGGAAGCCGATGTCGACGGGCGCCGTCCCGGCAGGGGCGCTTACCTGTGCTCGCGTGAGGAGTGCGCCGAGCAGGCTCTGGGCGGACCTGTCGCCTTCGCCCGCTCGTTCAGGGCCCCGGTGACGATCCCACCCGAGTCCATACAATCGGTCAGTCGATGGCGAAGAAGCGCGTTCACGAGATAGCCAAGGAGCGGGGAATGCCCTCGAAGGACGTGATCGTCGTCCTTCAGAAGGCAGGCCTCGACGTCAAGGCGGCCGCCTCCAGCGTCGATGACGCCGACGTCAGCCGTGCATTCGACGGCGGCCCCGCCGACGAGGACGCCGCGGCCGACAACGGCGCGGGCCAGAGTCCCGCGGGCGCGGCCGAGGGTCAAGACCGGCCCGCGCAGGATGGGCAGACTCGCGCACGCCCCACTCGCGGAGGCCGCGGCGGTGAGCAGGCC
>JACCZR010000101.1 GCA_013695855.1 Thermoleophilaceae bacterium | reverse complement strand
CCCTCGAGCGCGGCCAGCTCGGCGGGCGCGGCGCGGCGTGCGCGGACCGTGAGCTGCTCGGCCGGCACCTCCCGGGGCGCGGCCTCCTCCTCGTCGCCGAGCGCCTCCTCGAGGCGCCGCAGCGGGTCGCGCAGCTCGAACTCGCGAAAGACCTCGCGCAGGCGGGTGCGGTCGGGCGCGCGAGCCAGCGACTCGTCGAGGTCCACATCGACCTCGATGGTCCGCACCGCGGTGGCCAGCCGCTTGGAGATGCGCGCGTCCTCGGCGTGCTGGGTCAGGTTCTCCTTGCGTTTGGCGCCGGAGATCGAGTCGATGTTCGAGAGCACGCCCTCCAGGTCTCCGTAGTCCTGCAGCAGCTGTGAGGCCGTCTTCTCGCCGATCCCCGGCACGCCGGGGATGTTGTCCGAGGTGTCTCCTTTCAGGCCGGTGAAGTCAGGCACCAGCTCAGGGCCGATCCCGTAGCGCTCCACCACCGCCTCGCGGTCGTAGACCTTGGTCTCAGTGATCCCGCGGCTGGTGGCCATCACCCGGATGCCGGGCTCGATCAGCTGGAAGAGGTCGCGGTCGCCGGTCACCACCATCACGTCGATCCCCTGCTCGCGCGCGCGTGTGGCCAACGAGGCGATCACGTCATCGGCCTCGAAGCCGTCGACCTTCACGCTGGTGTAGCCGAAGGCGTCGACCAGTGGCTGCAGGTGGGGCCACTGCTCGGAGAGGAGATCGGGCTTCTTGTCGCGCTGAGCCTTGTACTCGGGGTAGACCTCCTTGCGCCCCGACATCCCCGCGTCCCAGACCACCAGCGTGGGCTGCTGGCCGTGCTCGGTGAGGATCTTCACCAGCATGGACGCAAAGCCGAAGATGGCGTTCGTGGGCTGGCCCTTGGAGGTGGCGATCGTCTCCGGGAGCGCGAAGAAGGCTCGGTAGACGAGGCTGTTCCCGTCGATCAGGAACAGCTCTCGGCGATCGGCGTCGGGCACCGGCACATCGTAGGCGTGGGGCCGCGGGCTAGGGCCGCGTGTACGTTTCGGCCAGTGGCCGCCACCTCCGCCCAGTTCTCGCTGACCATCCGGGTCGAGCTGCCTCAGGAGCGGGGATCGCTGTCGAAGGTCACATCGGCGATCACCGGCGCGGACGGGGCGATCGTCGCGGTCGACACCGTCGAGGCGGGCGGGAACACGACGCTGCGCCAGATCACCGTCGAGTGCCACTCCATCGACCACCGCGGCCGGGTCATCACCGCGGTGCAGGACGTGCGCGACGTACGGGTCGTGGAGATCACCGACCGTACCTTCGAGCTCCATCGAGGCGGGAAGATCCACACGGGGCTGACGGTGCCGCTGAAGACCCGCGACGACCTCTCCATGGCCTACACGCCGGGGGTGGCCCGAGTGTGCTCGGCGATCGCTGAGAACCGCCAGAAGGCGTTCAAGTACACGATCAAGGCGAACACGGTGGCCGTGGTCTCCGACGGCACCGCGGTGCTCGGCCTGGGCGACATCGGCCCCGAGGCCGCCATGCCCGTGATGGAGGGCAAGGCGATGCTCTTCAAGGAGTTCGCCGACGTGGACGCCTTCCCGATCTGCCTGAACACCAAGGACCCCGAGGAGATCATCGAGACGGTGCTGCGGATGTCGCCCACATTCGGCGGCATCAACCTCGAGGACATCTCTTCCCCGCGCTGCTTTGAGATCGAGCAGCGCCTGGTGGACGAGCTCGACATCCCCGTCTTCCACGACGACCAGCACGGCACGGCGATCGTGGTGCTGGCCGCCCTGATCAACGCCTGCCGCCTGACCGACCGCCGCCTCGAGGATCTCTCCGCGGTCATGGTGGGCGCGGGCGCCGCCGGGGTGGCCGTGGCCAAGATCTGCATGGAGGCGGGCATGACCGACCTCGTGGCCTGCGACCGCCACGGCGCCATCCACGCCGGGCGCGACGACTACGAAGCCGGCTCGATGAACGCGCCCAAGCGCTGGCTGGCCGAGAACACCAACGGCGCCCGGCGCTCGGGCTCGCCGCGCGACGTCCTCGAGGGCACCGACCTGTTCGTCGGCCTCTCGGGCCCGGGCATCATCGACGCCAAGGACCTGGCCGCCATGAACCCCGAGCCCTTCGTGTTCGCGATGGCCAACCCCAACCCGGAGGTGCAGCCCGAGGACGCCGCGCCCTACGTGCGGGTGATGGCCACCGGGCGCTCGGACTACCCCAACCAGATCAACAACGTGCTCGCCTTCCCGGGCGTGTTCCGGGGAGCCCTCGACTCACGAGCCACCGCGATCACCGACTCGATGAAGGTGGCCGCCGCCCAGGGCATCGCCAGCGCGGTGGCCGACGAGGAGCTCGACGACGAGTACATCGTGCCGAGCGTCTTCAACCGCGGCGTGAGCGAGGCGGTGGCCCGCGCCGTAGCCGAGGAGGCCGAGCGCACGCTCGAGCCCGTCGCCGATTGAGGCGGGGCACTACCACGGGGGGAACGCGATGAAGGTCACGGTCACCGGCGCCACCGGAAGCCTGGGTCGCGCGCTGGTCGCAGAGCTCAACGAGCAGGGGCACGAAGTCATCGCCCTGTCGCGCAGCGCCCGCAGCGGCATCGAGAAGCTCGGCTCGCGCGCGAAGGTGCTCGAGTGGCCCTCGCCCAAGGAGGCCCCGCCGCCCCCTGAGGCGCTCGAGGGGGAAGCCGTGATCCACCTGCTGGGCGAGCCGATCGACCAGCGCTGGTCCGACGAGGTCAAGAAGGAGCTGCGTGACTCGCGCGTCCTGTCGACCCGTCAGCTCGTGGAGGGGATGAGGGCAGCGGGCCCGCGGCTGGAGATCCTGATCTCCCAATCGGCCAGCGGCTACTACGGCGACCGCGGCAAGGAGGAGCTCGACGAGTCATCGGCGGCCGGCGACGACTTCCTGGCCGACATGGTGGTCGAGTGGGAGGCCGAGGCGCGCAAGGCCGAGGAGCTGGGGATGCGCGTTGTGACCACCCGCACCGGCGTGGTGCTCTCCGAAGAGGGCGGCGCGCTGGAGAAGATGCTGCCCTTCTTCAAGGCGGGGGTAGGCGGCCCGGTGGCGGGGGGCCGGCAGTACGTGCCGTGGGTGCACGCCGACGATTTGACCGGCGCGCTGATCGCGGTGATGGAGAACGACGCCGCGACGGGGCCGGTCAACGTCTCCGCGCCCGAGCCGGCCACCAACAGGGAGCTCTCCAAGGCGCTGGGCCGGGTGCTGAAACGCCCGGCCTTTGCGCCCGTGCCGGGCCTCGCGGTGAAGGCCCTCTACGGCGAGATGGCCCAGATCGTGATCGCCGGACAGCGGATGTTCCCGCGGCGCCTCCAGGCGCTCGGCTACTCGTTTCGCCAGCCCGAGCTGGAGGCCGCCCTGCGCTCGGCCACCGGCAAGCAATAGCTCGCGTGGCGCGTCCGCCGCGCAGCGCGCCCGGCGCGGGAGTAGATTGCCGCCGGTGCGCATCGGCGTGCTCACCGGCGGCGGCGACTGTCCTGGCCTCAACGCGGCCATTCGCGCCATCGTCCGCAAGGGCATCGATCACCACGGGCACGCCATGGTGGGGTTCCGTGACGGCTGGCGGGGCCCGCTCGAGAACGCCTACAGCGAGCTCACGCCCCAGTCCACGCGGGGAATCCTCCCCCGGGGTGGGACGATCCTCGGGACCTCGCGGACCAACCCCTTCAAGCGCGAAGGCGGACCGGAGCAGCTCAAGGAGAACCTGGCCGCGCTCCACATCGACGGGCTGATCGCGATCGGCGGCGAGGACACGCTGGGCGCTGCCGCGCGGCTCCACGGCGACCACGACGTGCCGGTGGTCGGTGTGCCCAAGACCATCGACAACGACCTCGGCGCCACCGACCAGACGTTTGGCTTCGACACGGCTCTGCACGTTGCCAGCGAGGCCATCGACCGCCTGCACACCACTGCCGAGAGCCACAACCGGGTGATGGTGGTGGAGGTGATGGGCCGCCACGCGGGCTGGATCGCCTTCCACTCGGGCCTGGCCGGCGGCGCCGACGTGATCCTGATCCCCGAGCGCCCCTTCGACGTGGACGAGGTCTGCAGCCTGATCGCGCGCCGGCACTCCAGCGGGCCCTCGTTCTCGATCGTGGTGGTGGCCGAGGGCGCGCTGCCGCTCGAAGGGACCATGGAGACGGTCAGCGCCGGCACCGACGAGTTCGGGCACGAGCGCCTTGGGGGGATAGGCCATCGCCTCGAGCGTGAGATCGAGGAGCGCACCGGCTTCGAGACCCGGGCCACCGTGCTGGGCCACACCCAGCGCGGCGGCACGCCCACAGCCTTCGACCGCGTCCTCGCCACGCGGTTCGGGATCGCTGCGATCGACGCTGCGAGCGAGGGGCGCTGGGGCACGATGGCCGCGCTGCGGGGGCCCGCTGTCGAGCTGGTGCCGCTGGCCGACGCCGTGGCCCAGCTGCGCACGGTGCCCGACGCCGAGTTCGAGGTCGCCAAGACCTTCTTCGGCTGAAGACAGGTGCTAGCTGGGCGCGGAGCCCGGTGCCGTGGGCGGCCCCATCTCGTCGCCGCCGGCCCGCTCACGGCCCAGCCGCTGGTTGACGAAGGGCAGCGCGATGCGCACGCCGGCCGCCGTCACCACCATCAGCGCGGTCAGCAGGAACACATCAAAGGACTTGTAGCCGAAGGCCCAGCCGACCACCCAGATGACCATGCCGACCGTCAGCGTGACGAGGACGATCATCGGGCGCCCCGCCGCTCGGCCACCGTGCGGCGCACCTTGTTCACCGTGTTGAACGCGGTCTTGATCGCCTTCTCCGGGCCGGAGTCCTGGGGAGGCAGGAGGCCGAGCTGGCGCATGAAGGCCGCGCCGTCGTAGTACGCGGTGTTCTTGAGGATGCGGTCGTCCACGATCTCCAGCAGGTCCAGGCCCCTCAGCTCGAGACGGCCGCCCGTGGCTGTGACGCCCTCGAAGGGCTCACCGGTGAAGGTCCCCACCGTGCGCCACTCCACCGCGGCCTGGCGCTCGCCGGCCACGACGTTGTGCACCGTCGTCTCGGCGTCGGGCATCGCGGCGAACAGGCCGGCGAAGAACGCGCTGATCTCCTCGGGGCCGCGCAGCACCCGCAGCGGCACGATGTCCTCCACCCCGTCCTCGCTCCAGCAGGCGGCCATCGCGCGCGGATCACGGGCCTGCAGGGCGGCGAAGTAGCGGCGCGCGGTCTCCTCCACCTGCTTTCGCTTCGGAGGCTTGCGCTTGGGCGCCGCCGTCCTCTTGCCGCCGATCTCGCTCTTTGGCTTGCCCTGCGCCACGGCCGCGAAGATACCAGCAGGCTCGTTCGGCTCAGCTCAGGGTGGCGGCGAGCTCGCTCACGACCTCGCCCACGGCCCGCGCCCCGCCCTCGCCCGCCGCGCGGACCACGCGGCTGCCCACGATCACTCCGTCGGCCAGCTCGCCCACCTGGCGGGCCTGCTCGGGCCGGGCGATCCCGAAGCCCACGGCCACCGGGAGCTCGGAGGCCGCGCGGACGCTCTCCACGGTGTCCGAAAGCCCCGGCGGGAGCTCTGCCCGCTCGCCGGTGGTGCCCGTCAGCGAGACGGTGTAGACGAACCCGCGAGCGTCGGCCCCGACCTCCCGAATGCGATCAGCCCGCGAGGTGGGCGCCACGAGCGGCACCAGGGCGAGGCCCTCGGCGTCGCAGGCCTCGCGCAGCGGGGCGGCCTCGTCGTGTGGAAGGTCGGGCACGATCAGCCCGGCTGCGCCCGCCGCGGCGGCGCGCTGGACGTAGCGCTCGGCGCCGGCGGCCATCACCACGTTGGCGTAGACCATCATGACCACGGGAAGGCGATCTGCCACCGACTCGCACACGGCGAGCGCGCGGTGCGGCGTGGCGCCCGCCTGCAGGGCGGCCGTGGCGGCAGCGTGGATCACCGGGCCGTCGGCGAGCGGGTCGGAGAACGCCACGCCCAGCTCGATGAGGTCCGCGCCGGCGTCCGCCGCAGCCTGCGCCGCCGCAATGGACGTCTCGTGGTCGGGAAAGCCCGACATGAGATAGGGCATCAGGGCGGCGGACTTCGCGTGCCCGGCGAACGCCGCGGCGATGCGCTCGCGCCCGCTCACGAAGAGAGTGCGAGGACCTCGGCCAGGTCCTTGTCGCCGCGGCCCGAGAGGGTCAGCAGCTCGACCCCACCCGATCCCGGCTGCGCGAGCAGCCACGCGATCGCGTGTGCGGGCTCGAGCGCGGGGAGGATCCCCTCCAGCTCGGCGGTGCGGCGAAAGGCGGCCAGCGCGTCGCCGTCCTCGACGCCCACGTAGGTGACGCGGCCCTCGTCGCGCAGGAAGGCGTGCTCGGGCCCCGAGCCGGGGTAGTCGAGCCCAGCCGAGACCGAGTGCGCCTCGAGGATCTGGCCCTCCTCGTCCTGCAGCACCGCGGACAGCGCGCCGTGCAGGATCCCGCGGGCGCCGGTGGCCAGCGGGGCAGAGTGACGGCGCCCCTGCAGGCCCTCGCCCGCGGCCTCCACGCCCACGAGCTCGACCTCGTCGTCGTCGAGAAAGCCTGTGAAGGTGCCGATCGCGTTCGAGCCACCGCCCACGCAGGCGATCACTCGATCGGGCAGGTGGCCGCAGAGCTCGAGCACCTGCGCCCGGGCCTCGTCCCCGATCACGCGCTGGAGGTCGCGCACCAGCGCCGGATAGGGCGCGGGGCCGACCGCCGAGCCGATCACGTAGTGGGTCGTGGCTGCGTTGGCCACCCAATCGCGGATCGCGGCGCTCACCGCCTCCTTGAGCGTGCGCGCCCCGGCGTCCACCGGCTCCACCTCGGCGCCGAGCAGCTTCATGCGCTCCACGTTGGTGCGCTGGCGGCGCATGTCCTCGGTGCCCATGTAGACGACGCATTCGAGGTCCAGCAGGGCGCACGCGGTGGCGGTCGCCACCCCGTGCTGGCCGGCGCCTGTCTCGGCGATCACCCGCCCCTTGCCCATCCGGCGCGCCAGCAGCGCCTGGCCGAGCGCGTTGGTGATCTTGTGCGCGCCGGTGTGCAGCAGGTCCTCGCGCTTGAGCAGCACGCTGGCGCCGACGGCCTCGCTCAGCCGGCGTGCCCAGTAGAGCGGGGTCGGACGCCCCGCGTAGTCGCTCAGCAGGGTGTCGAGCTCCGAGGTGAACCGCGAATCCGCGCGGGCCGCGCGCCACTCGCGCTCGAGCTCGTCGAGGGCGGGGATCAGCGTCTCGGGCACGTAGCGCCCGCCGTAGGGGCCGAAGCGCCGCTGCGCAGCGGCGGGCTCGCGCGTGCTCATGCGGCCGCGACC
>JACCZR010000057.1 GCA_013695855.1 Thermoleophilaceae bacterium | reverse complement strand
CCCCAGGTGCCCTCCGGGGCCCGGCCTGCCGCGGGTAGGGTGCGTCGATGACCGAGGTAGTCGCCGACAAGGCTCGCCTGGACCGCGACTTCAGCGAGCTGTACCGCACGCACCTGCGCGACGTGTACAGCTACAGCTACTACCGGATCGGCAACCACCACGACGCCGAGGACATCACCGAGCAGACCTTCCTGCAGGCCTACCGCCACTACGAGCGGGCGGTGCGCGAGTCCGACGGAAGGCCGCTGCGGCCCTGGCTCATACGCATCGCCCACAACCTCGCGGCCAATTACTACCGCGATCGCTCGCGGCGGCCCCAGACGCACCTGGGCGACGCGGAGATCTACTCCTCGCCTCACGCCACCGAGGACCTCGTGGAGGGCCGTGAGGAGGTCGCAGAGGTGCTCGCGGGCGTGGCGAACCTGCCCGACGACCGCCGCGAGGCGCTCATCATGCGCTTCGCGCTGGACATGGACAATCGCGAGATCGCCCGCGCGCTCGGGCGCTCCGACGGGGCCACCAAGGTGTTGATCCACAGAGCGATCCGGCAGCTCGAGCAGGAGCTGCAAGAGGGGGAGGGGGGCTGAGATGACCGACGTGGAGCGGCTTCTTCGGACGGCCCTGGTGCCCGTGGAGCCCTCGGGCGCCATGACCGACCGAGTGGAGCAGCGGCTCTCCGACCTCACCGGCGCCGCCGCCGAGGAGCTGGCCGACTGGGAGCTCTCGTCCATGCGGGACCCGCGCAACTGGTACCGGCCGGCGGCCGCGATCGTGGTGGGCGGTGCTGCGGCCGGCGCGCTCGTGGTGGTGCGCGCTCGCCAGGGGCGAAAGCAGGTCGGCGGCCTGCGTGCGCTCCGGCGCGAGGCGGGCGGTGTGGCCAAGGAGCTGCGCCGCCGGCTGAGCTGAGGCTAGGTGGAGGGCACGACCGTGGTGGGCGCCGGCGTGGCCGGCGTGGCCGCGTAGGCGAGCAGGCCCGAGACGGCGATCAGCAGGTGGAACACGTTGTCCTCGGTGTTCACGGGCATGAGGCCCGCAATCGCCTCGCCGTCTCCCACCGCGAAGCCGATCACCGCAACCAGCATGTAGACCGCCCCGAGGGCGAGCGCGAAGGACCGGCTGGTGGAGTACGAGCCCGCTACCACCAGCGCCACCGCGCCTGTGGTGATGTGGACGATGTTGTGCCAGGCGTTGACGTCGAGGATGCCGAGCACCGCCTCGCGCTCGATGGCGTCACCAGTCGCGAAGCTGGCGCTGTAGAAGAATCCGAGCACTCCTCCGGCCAGCAGGGCGAGCCCGACGAGCAGCGCGTAGACCTGGGCGGGCGTGCGATCGGCCATCCGAGCGCCCATTATCGCTGATCCGATCGCCGGGTCGGATGCGAAGTGGATACGGGTGGTAAACCAATCAGAGATCCCCAGCCTCGCCGACGAGGACGTGATGACCCTCGTTCAGGACGGCGACCCCCGGGCGTTCGAGGTGCTCTACGATCGCCATTCTGGAGCGGCCTTCTCACTCGCCTACCGGATGGTGGGCAACCGCGTGACCGCCGAGGACGTCTCCCAGGAGGCGTTCCTGTCGATCTGGCGCAGCCGCCTGCGCTACCGCTCGGACCGCGGCAGCGTTCGCACCTGGGTGTTGGGGATCGTGCACCACCGGGCGATCGACGCGCTGCGGCGCAACCTTGTGCACGAGCGCCGGCGCGCCACTGCCGAGGGCCTCGAGGAGCGCCAGGAGGCGCCCGAGCTGACCGATGTCGAGGTGGCGCGCCGCGATGAGGCCCGCCAGGTGCGCTCCGCGATCGGGACCCTGCCCTCCGAGCAGTCGCGGGTGGTCGAGCTGGCGTACTTCGGAGGCTTCACGCACAGCCAGATAGCCGAGATGCTCGGGACCCCGATCGGGACGGTGAAGGGCCGCATGCGACTCGGCCTCGAGAAGCTGCGCCACGAGCTCGTGGAGCAGGTGGCGTGATGGCGCGCGACCACGAGAGGCACGCCGACGATCCCGCCGCGTATCTGCTCGGCGCCCTGTCCGAGCTGGAGCGCCAGGCTTTCGAGCGCCACCTCATGGGCTGCTCGACGTGCGGCGCGGAGCTCGACCACCTGCGTCCCGCGACCGAGGCCCTGCCCCGTTCGGTCTCCCCGGTGCGCCCGTCGGAAGCGCTCAAGAGCTCGGTAATGGAGGCTGTCGAGCGCGAAGCCGCCGAGCGCGAAGCCGCCGAGCGCGAACAGCCTTCGCGCCGGCGTGCCGGCGCGACGGGGATCCGCACCCGCCTGCGCGCGCTGGTCCCCTCGCTGACCGGGCGGGGCCCGGTCGTGGCCTGGGTGAGCGCCTCGTTCCTCCTCGCCGTGGGCCTTGCCTTTGGCGCGGTGGGTGCGTCGCTGCTCTCCGACGACGACGCGCGCACGCTTGCGGCACGGGTGGACTCGGTCCGCGTGCCCGAGGCCTCCGGCAGCCTCACGATCGCCAGCGACCAGAGCAGGGGTGCCATCCTGCGCGTCCACGGCATGCCCAGCCTGCCCAGCCGCGAGGTCTACCAAGTATGGATCCAACGCGACGGGGAAATGGTCTCCCAGTCGATCTTCAGCGTGGGCGAGGACGGCGGCGGCGCCGCGGCGGTGCCCGACGATCTCGAGGGCGCCGATTCGGTGGCGATCACCCGCGAGCCGAGCGGGGGCGCGAGGGCTCCCAGCGGCAAGCCGGTCGTCTCGGTGGGCCTCTAGCGCAGGAGCGCAGGCCGAGCGTCGGTCGGCCGAGCACCGGAGCCTTCCCCACTATCTTCAGCAGGGTGGAGGTCTGCTATCGCCACCCCAACCGCGAGACCGGCGTGTCGTGCTCGAATTGCGGCAACCCGATCTGCCCCGACTGCATGACCACGACGTCGGTGGGCATGCGCTGCCCCGAGTGCGCGCGGCAGACGACCAAGGTCAAGAGGATGGGCTCGGTGACCGAGCCCACGCTCACCTACGTCCTGATCGGCATCAACCTTCTGCTCTGGCTGGGCTTCGGGCTGGCCGGCGACGCGGGCACCGACGTGTACGTCCATGCCGGGCTGTCGCGGGTCGGCCTCGCGGACGGCGAGGTCTGGCAGGTGGTGACCGCCGGCTTCCTGCACGCGCGCCTGGGTGAGTCGTACGGCTTCCTGCACATCTTCTCCAACATGTTCTCGCTCTACATCCTCGGCACCCTGCTCGAGCCGGCGGTCGGGCGCCTGCGCTTCGGCCTGATCTACGCGGTGTCGCTGCTGGCGGGGTCCTTTGGCGCGCTGCTGCTCACTCCGGACGGCCTGACCGTTGGCGCCTCGGGCGCGATCTTCGGGCTCATGGGCGCCGCGGTGGTGGTCATGCGTAACCGGGGCATCAATCCGATGGAGAGCGGCCTCGGGCTGTGGATCGGCCTGAACCTGCTGATCACCTTCCTCATCCCCGGCATCTCCATCGGGGGTCACATCGGCGGCTTGATCGGCGGTGCTCTCGCCGCCTTTGTGCTGTTCGACTTGCGTGAGCGGGTGAAGGTCCCCGCGCTTGCGCCCACTCTCATCGCGGCCGCCATCGGCGTTCTCGCCGTGGTGGGCTCGTTCGCGGTCTCGGCTTCCGCCTGAGAGCCCCGGCGGGTGTGCCCGCCGTCCTGGCCGGCGTGGCGGCGCTGGTGTGGCTCCCCGCGATCGCGGGCGGCTTCGTCGCGGACGACTTCGCGATGTTGCGCACGGTCGAGGCGCTGCCTGGCCCGCTCGACGCCTTCGTCCGCGACGACCTGGGGCAGTCCGGCGGCGAGGGCCACTTCTACCGCCCGCTGTGGGTGCTCTGGTCCGCGGCTATCGAGCGGCTCTTCGGGGCCGCGCCCTCAGCCTTCCACGCGGGCAACCTGCTGCTCTTCGGGGTCGCCACGGTGCAGGTGTGGGCGCTGGCGCGCCGGCTGGTGGGCGACCCGGGCGCGCTCGTCGGCGCGGCGGCCTTCGCGCTGTACCCGCGCCACGGCGAGTCGGTGGCCTGGGTGTCCGGCAGCACCGACCTCGTCGCGACCGTGCTCGCGCTGGGGGCGCTGCTGTGCTTGGGCATGCCCTGGCGCCCGCCGAAGCGACTGATGGGCGCCGCCCTACTCGCCGCCGCCGCGGCGCTCGCGAAGGAGGCGGCCTTCGTGCTTCCGGCGCTGGCTTTGCTGTTGGCCTTCGCGCAGCCTCCGGAACCCGGCCGGGGGCGCTTCGCCGGTGCCGCGGCGATCGCCGGCGCGCTGTTGGTGGTGCTGGCCGTGCGCACCGCGGTGCTCGGCGGCTTGGGCGGATACGGCGAAGACCCCCTGACCGCGGGGAACGTGGTCGCCGCGCTGGCCTCGTATCCGCTGGCGGCCGTAACGCCGCACCAGCTCGAAGTGCTGCGCCACCCGGCGCTGCTCGCGTTGCCGTTGGCGGCGCTGCTCGCGCTGGCGGTCGGGACCGCGCGACGGCCGCGGCCGGTGGTGCTGGTCGGGCTGGCCTGGTTCCCCGTGGCGTTGTTGCCCGTCCTGGGGCAGCCGCTCGACCTCAACACGGCCACCGGCGAGCGGCTTCTCTTCCTGCCTTCGGTGGGCCTCGCGCTCGCGCTTGGCGCTGCGGTGGGGGAGCTTCAGCTGCCGCGCTCGCGCGCGGTGGCCGTGGCTGCGCTGAGCCTGGCCGGGGTGTTGTGCGTGCTCGCAGCGCGCAACTGGCACACCGCGGGCGAGCTGGCCGAGCGCGTGTCTGCACAGGCGGCGGGGCTGGGGGCCGAGGGACGTCCCCTCACCCTGCTCAGCATCCCCGAGGGCTACCGCAACGCCCACGTGTTCGGCAACGGCTTCGACCTGGCCGTCGAGCGAGCCGGGGGCCGGCGGGTCACGCTGCGCTGGTGTGTGCCGGTGCAGGTGCGCGACGAGCGCGCCGGCGCGGTGGTGTTCCGTGGCTCGGGCGGGCGAGGCTTCATGGGCGCGAGCGACTGGTCGGCACCCTTCGACTTCCCGCTGTCGGGCGGGCCCCAGCGCGGGCCCGGCTGCACCTATGCCGAGGCTCCGGGGGCCAACGGTGCGATCGGCCTGTCGCTGGGCGCGGTGGCGCGGCCGGAGGGAGCCGGGCGGCTCGCCGTGTTCGACGGGCGCGACCTGGTGCCGCTGGGACGCTGACGCGGGTGCTACGCCCCGACCTGGTGCCGCTGGGACGCTGACCCGCGGCCTCCGCCGACCGTGCGGGACACGGCCTCCTCGTACTCCGCCACGAAGCACCGGCGGCGAGCTGGCAGCGCCGCACGTGCCTCCTCGGCGAGCCGCCGGTCGGCCTCGGGGTCCTCGCGCGCAAAGGCTCCCTCCATCAGGCCGGCCAGCTCGTCGGGATCGTGCGGATCGAAGTACTCACCGCCCGGCGGGTCCTGCTCGAGGTGAACCGGGATGCGCGAGAGCAGGATGCGCTTGCCCAGCGACTTCGCCTCCTCGACCGTGGTGCTCCAGCCCTCGAAGAGGGAAGGGTTGATCTGGGCCACGGCATCGCGCGAGAGCGCGGTCACGTGCTCGTAGGGGACCACGCCCAGCACGCGGAAGGCCGCCCCGACCCCCGCGGCCTCCGCCTTCGCCATCAGCTCGGCGAAGTGCTTCGGGCGGCGCCGGTCGTAGGGCACGCCCGTGGCCACGACATTCACCTCGGGCGCGCGCTCGCGCAGGCGCCGCAGCGCCTCCACGACCAGCACGTGGTTCTTGTGGGCCCAGAACTGGTTGGGCAGGTACAGGTAGCGGTCGGGCAGGCCGTAGAGCTCTCGCAGCTCCTCACGGGAGGGCAGCGTCTCGTCGGGTGGCGGGGTGACCACGAAGCGCAGCACACTCGTCTTCCCGCGTGCGCGGGGCCACAGCTCGAGCAGATCCTGCTCGCCCGCCAAGCTGCCTGTGAGCAGGTGGTCGGAGAAGTGCGCCATCGCGCGGTACTTGGCGTCGCGCCACAGCCACATCGACCGACCGAAGTACTCGGGCAGCCGCCGGTGCTGGAGGTCGGGCACCCAGGCCACCGAGCGCACGGCGTGGAAGCGTCCGAGGTGTCCAGAGTGCGACATGGCCGCGACGCCGTCGCGCTGGAGCAACCGGCCGAGCGGCCGGTCGCACGCTGTCCCCGCCCGCCAGGCGGTCCGCTGCGCCCAGGCGCTTGTGCCGCGGTCGAGCATCGGCTCGGTGCGCAGCTCCACGTCGGGGAAGTCGGCCAGGTCCGAGCGGTCGTAGCCGCGGCCCACGTAGAGCAGTGGCTCCAGGCGGGTGTCCTCGGCGGCGAGGATCGCGCCGAGGAGGTTCCGGTAGTAGTTGAGCCCGCCGAGCCACGCGCCGGTGCGCCCGGCCAGCACAAAGGCCACGCGGATCACGAGGCCGCCCCGACCGCCAGCCGGTAGGCGCCTACGTGCAGCTCGGCGCTGCGCTGCCACGAGAACTCCGCGGCCCGATCGCGGCCCGCGGTCGAGAGGCGCTCGCGCAGCGCCGCGTCCTCGGCCACGCTGTGCAGGGCGTCTCTCAGCCCGCCCGGCTCGACCAGCAGCGCGGCGTCGCCGCAGACCTCCTCGCTGCTGGGGCTTCGCACCGCGACCACCGGCGTGCCCGTGGCCATGGCCTCGAGCAGCGTGAGGCCGAAGCCCTCGAGCGGCGCGGGGTGGACCAGCGCCAGCGCGCCCGCCAGCAGCTCGGCCACCCGCTGTGGCGAGGGGTCGGTCTCGGCGCTGGTCCCGGGCGGCCCGGCCCGCCGGCCCGCCTCTCCGGCCAGCACCAGCTCGGGGTGGCCGCCCAGGCCCGAGTGGGCCTCGAGCAGCGAGCCGACACGCTTGCGAGGCTCGTCGGAGC
>JACCZR010000028.1 GCA_013695855.1 Thermoleophilaceae bacterium | reverse complement strand
CCCGGAGGCGAAGGAGCTCGAGAGCCGTAAGAGTCGTCTTCTCGCGGCCCTAGACTCACCAGCGGTGGACCTGCGCGAGCTCCTCGGGCCCGGGGTGCCGCCGGTCGACATCACGGGCCTCGCGTACTCGAGCGCGGTCGTGCGTCCCGGGGCCCTCTTCTTCTGCGTGCCGGGCTTTCGGGCCGACGGCCACGACTTCGCGCCCGACGCCGTGGCGCGGGGCGCCGTCGCGCTGGTCTGCGAGCGGCCGCTCGAGCTCGGCGTGCCCGAGGTCGTCGTGCCCAGTGTGCGCAATGCGATGGGCCCGGCGGCCGCGGCCTTTCACGGCGACCCCACGGCCACCCTGAACGTGGTCGGCATCACCGGCACCAACGGCAAGACCACCTCGGCCTTCCTGGTCCGTCACCTGCTCGAGGTCACGGGCACGCCGTGTGGTCTGCTCGGCACGGTCAAGAGCGTGGTCGGCGGAAAAGAGCTGGGGGTCGAGCGCACCACGCCCGAGGCAGTCGATCTGCAGGCCACCTTTGCGCGCATGCTGGAGGCCGGCGACCGGGCGTGCGCGATGGAGGTCTCCTCCCACGCGTTGCAGCTGGGCCGCGCCGGAGGCATCCGTTTCGCAGCGCGGGTGTTCACCAACCTCACTCAGGACCATCTCGACTTTCACGAGACCATGGACTCCTACTTCGCGGCCAAGCGCCGGCTGTTCGCGGAGCCCGGCCTCAGCGTGGTCAATGTCGACGACGAGTACGGCCGGCGCATCGCCGGGGAGCTGGAGACCACGACCGTCGCTGTGCACCGCGAGGCCGACTTCCGCGCCCGCGACGTTCGCTTCGACCTCACGGGATCGACGTTCCGCTGCTCCACGCCGGAGGGCGAGCTCGAGCTTCGGGTGCCCCTGCCCGGGCTGTTCAACGTGCAGAACGCCCTCTGCGCCCTGGCCGCGGTCCACGGGCTCGGCACGGAGCTGGGCCAGGCGGGCGAGGCGCTGGCAAGCTTCGGTCGCGTGCCGGGGCGCTTTGAGCCGGTCGACGAGGGTCAGGGCTTCGGCGTGCTCGTGGACTACGCCCACACGCCGGACTCGCTGGACAACGTCCTGCGAGCCGCGCGCGAGGTCACGGAGGGCCGCCTGACGGTCGTATTCGGCGCGGGGGGTGACCGCGACCGGGCCAAGCGCCCGCTGATGGGCGCCGCGGCACGCCAGCTGGCCGACCGCGTGCTCGTCACCTCGGACAATCCGCGCTCAGAGGACCCGGAGGCGATCGTGGGCCAGGTGCTCGAGGGGGCGGGGCCGCGGGCCGAGCGCGAGACCGACCGCCGGCGAGCGATCGAGCGCGCGATCGGCGAGGCGCAGGACGGCGACCTGGTGGTGATCGCGGGGAAGGGCCACGAACAGGGCCAGGAGTTCGAGGGCGGGCGCAAGGAGCCGTTCGACGATGTGACGGTTGCGCGAGAGGCCCTGCGCGCCCGGCTTGCGGGGTGGGTCGCGCGATGAGACTGACTTCGAGCCCCACAAGCGAGTCAAACGCCAGCCTCGTCGTGAAGGCGCGCCGTGACGGGCTCGGGGCGCAGGCGTGATCGACCGCGACGCCGGCTGGGTGGCGGGGGCCGCTGGGGCGATCCTGACCGCCGGGGGCTCGAAGGCGGGCGGTCCGGTCCGCGCGGTGGTCGACTCGCGCGAAGGGGGGCCTGGGGACCTGTTCGTGGGCCTGCCCGGCGAGCGGGTCGACGGCGGCGAATTCGCCGCGCGGGCGCTCGAGGCGGGAGCCTGGGGTGCGCTGGTGGCGCCAGAGCACGCCGGCGGGCTGGAGGGCGGCGTGGTCCTCGCCGCCGAGGATCCGCTGGCCGCGCTGCAGTCCCTCGCGCGCGCGTGGCGCCGCGAGCTGGCGCCGAGGGTCGTGGGCATCACCGGCTCGACCGGAAAGACCTCGACAAAGGACATCCTGGCCGCACTGCTCGCGCCTCACCTCAAGGCCCACGCCAACCGCGAGAACCTCAACACCGAGATCGGGCTGCCACTCTCAATCCTGGAGGCGCCACCGGGGACCGAGGTGCTGGTGCTCGAGATGGCTATGCGGGGCGAGGAGCAGATCGCCGAGCTGGTGGGGATCGCCGAGCCCGACGTGGGGGTGATCGTGAACGTGGGACCGGTGCACCTGGAGCTGCTCGGCAGCGTGGAAGGGGTGGCCGCGGCCAAGGCCGAGCTGGTGCGCGACCTGCGGCCCGGCGCGAGCTGCGTGCTGCCCGCTCACGAGCCCCTGCTGGACGGCCATCGCAGAGACGACCTCGACACCTGGACCTTCGGCCCCGGCGGCGACGTGTCGCTCGCCAGCTTCGAGGACGGGCGCGCGGAGGTGGAGGCGAGGGGGGAGGTGCTCGAGCTCGAGCCCACCTTCGAGGAGCCTCACAACCTGCTGAACATGCTGGCCGGTGTGGCCGCCGCCCGGGTGCTGGGGGTCCGCCCGGGGGGCCCCGTGGAGCCGGCCTTCTCCTCCATGCGCGGCGAGATCGTGGAGCTCGCGAACGGTGTGACAGTGATCAACGACTGCTACAACGCCAACCCGATGTCGATGCGCGCGGCGCTCTCGCACCTGGCCCGCAGCCCCGCGCAGCGGCGGTTGGCCGTCCTCGGCCAGATGGCCGAGCTGGGCCCCGACGCCGCCGGCTACCACCGGGAGATCGGCCGCCACGCCGCCGACCTGGACCTGGACGTGCTCGTGACCGTGGGCCACGAAGCGCTGCCCTACGCCGAGGTCTTCGAGGGCGAGGCTCACTCGGTCGGCGAGCCCGAGGAGGCGGCCGGCCTGCTCGAGGAACTCGCCCGCCCCGGTGACCGGGTGCTGATCAAGGGCTCGCGCTCGGTCGGCCTCGAACGGGTCCTCGGCGGCTAATGCGCATGGGCGAGATCCTCATCGCTGGTATGGCCTCGCTGCTGATCTGCGTCTTCCTCGGGCCCAAGTTCATCGAGCAGCTGCGCATCCGCGAGTTCGGGCAGCACATCCGCGAGGAGGGCCCCGAGGGGCACCACGGCAAGGCGGGCACGCCGACGATGGGCGGGCTGGTGATCTTCGTGGCCGTCTCGGTCCCGTTCTTGATCCTGAGCGACTACCGGGCGGTGAGCATCGCCGTCTTCGGCACCGCGGTGGCCAGCGGTGCCCTGGGCTTCGCGGACGACTTCGTCAAGCTGCGAAAGAAGCGCTCGCTGGGCATCTCCGGCCGCACGAAGCTGATCGCCCAGGCAGCCACAGCGCTCGGGCTGTGGCTGATGGCCACGCAGTACGTGGGCCTCGAGGACACGCTGCGGCTGAGGGTGGTCGACGCCTCGGTCGACCTCGGGTTGCTCTACCCGGTGTTCATCTTCCTCGTCCTGGCGGGAGCAACGAACGGAGTCAACCTCACCGACGGCCTCGACGGCCTGGCGGCGGGCTGTGCGGCCATCGTGCTGCTGGCCTTCACGGCGATGACCTTCATCACCAGCGGCCAGGAGGACCTGGCGCTGCTGTGTGCGTGCCTGGTGGGCGCCTGCGTGGGCTTCCTCTGGTTCAACTCGTTCCCGGCAGCGGTGTTCATGGGGGACACCGGCGCGCTCGGGCTGGGCGGGGCCATCGCCGCGCTGGCGGTGATGACCAAGACCGAGGTGCTGCTGCTGATCATCGGCGGCATCTTCGTGATCGAGGCGCTCTCGGTCGCCATCCAGGTTTTCTCCTTCCAGCGCTTTCGCAAGCGGGTGTTCCTGATGGCGCCGATCCATCACCACTTCGAGCTGCTGGCCTGGTCGGAGACGAAGATCATCCTGCGCTTCTGGATCGTGGCCGCTGTCTGCAGCGCAATCGGCTTCACCCTGTACCAGCAGTCCTCGTGAGGCCGCCGCTTCCGCCGGGCCCCTACCTGGTGGTGGGACTCGCGCGCTCGGGCCGCGCCGCGGCGCGGATGCTCCGCGAGCACGGGGAGACCATCGGCTGCGACAGCGGCTTCAGCGAGCCCGTGGAGGGGGTCGAGACACACGCCGCCACCGACGGGACCGAGCTGCTCCACCGGGTGGCCACAGTGGTCAAGAGCCCGGGGGTGGCGCGCGAGGCGCCGGTGGTGGCGGGAGCGCTCGAGCGCGGTCTCGAGGTGCACGGCGAGCTCGAGCTGGCCTGGCGGCTGCTGAACAACCCCTTCATCGCGGTCACGGGCACCAACGGCAAGACCACCACGGTCTCGCTCCTCGGCGCGATGTACGAGACGGCCGGCGAGCCGGTCGCTGTGGCCGGCAACGTGGGAACTCCCCTGGCCTCCCTGGTGGGAGAGCTCGATCCCGCCGCGACGGTGGTCTGCGAGACCTCCAGCTTCCAGCTCGAGGACACTTCGGCCTTCGCGCCCGAGTGCGCGGTGCTGCTCAACATCGAGCCCGACCACCTGGACCGCCACGCCACCCTCGAGCGCTACCGCGCGGCCAAGCTGCGCGCGTTCGCCAACCAGGGGCCGGACGACCTGGCGGTGGTGGCGCCCGGCATCGGCGTCCCCGGCCGGGCGCGCCGCACCGGCTTCACCGACGACATCGGCCCGGAGGACCTGCGCCTGCGCGGCGAGCACAACCTCGAGAACGCCCGCGCGGCCGCAGCGGCGGCGCTGGGCATGGGCGTTGACCCCGCGGGGGTCCGCACCGCCCTACGCGAGTTCGCCGGCGTGCCCCACCGCCTGGAGGAGGTGGGGAGCGTGGAGGGCGTGCTCTACGTCAACGACTCCAAGGCCACCAACGTGGCTTCGGCGGTCCGCGGTCTCACTGCCTTTCCAGGCGGCGTGCACGCCATCCTTGGGGGCAGCCTGAAGGGCGGGGGATTTCGCGGCCTGCGAGAGGCCGCGGCCCGCTGCCGGGCGCTGTACCTGATCGGGCAGGCCGAGGACGAGTTGGCCGCCGACCTCGAGGGCGCCGCGCCGCTGCACCACTGCGGCGACCTCGCCACGGCGGTGGACGCCGCGGCGCGGGCGGCGGGCCCCGGTGACGTGGTGCTGCTTTCGCCCGCCTGCGCCTCCTACGACCACTACACCGACTACGAGGAGCGCGGCGCCCACTTCCGCAGGCTGGTCGCCGAGCGGGGATGAGTCCGAGGCCGGGCGTAGAAGTAGGCCCGGATGGCCCGGGCTGCAGCCACCAGCCGTTCTGCCAAGCGGCCCGTCGAGTACTCGATCCTGCTCACGGCGACGCTGTGCCTGCTCGCCGTCGGCGCCGTGATGGTCTACTCGGCCAGCTCGGCCGAGTCGCTGCTCCAGGGCCCGGGCGACCCGTCGTTCTACCTCAAGCGCTACCTCATGTTCGGGCTGGTGGGCCTGGCGGTGCTGCACTTCCTCGCCCGGCGGGGGATGGAGCTGGCGCGACGCTTCACGGGGGTTCTGCTGGGCGGCTCGTTCGTCCTCTGCCTGGCGGTGATGGTGCCCGGCGTCGGCGTGACGGTGAACGGCGCCACGCGCTGGCTGGGGGCGGGGCCGCTGCAGTTCCAGCCCTCCGAGCTGCTGAAGGTCTCGCTGGTCCTCTACGCCGCCCACCTGCTGGCCTCGCGCCCGCGGACTGTGAAGTCGGTCAAGGGCCTGTCTCGGCCGCTGTTGTTGGTGGTGGGCGCCGCGTGTGCCCTGCTGCTCAAGCAGCCGGACATGGGCACCGCGATGGTCATCTGCTTTGCGACCGGAGCGCTCTTGATCGCGGCGGGCACGCCCATCCGCAAGCTGGCGCTGATCGGCGGCGGCCTGGTGGCCGCGGCGTTGGTGCTGGCGATCGTCGAGCCCTACCGCCGCGAGCGGCTGACCAGCTTCCTCGACCCCTTTTCCGATGCCGGCGACAGCGGGTTTCAGGCCGTCCAGGCGCTGACGGCGATCGGCTCGGGCGGCTTCTTCGGGGTGGGCCTCGGCGAGTCGGTGCAGAAGATCTTCTACCTGCCCGAAGCCCACACGGACATGATCCTGGCCATCATCGGCGAGGAGGTCGGCCTGCTCGGGATCCTCGGGGTGGTGTTCCTCTACGCGATGATCGGCTATGCGGGGCTGCGCACGGCCAAGCTGGCCCGCGACCGCTACGCGAAGCTGCTCGCCGCCGGCATCACCTCGCTGATCCTCTGCCAGGCCACGCTGAACTTCTTCGCGGTGCTGGGGATGATGCCGCTGACCGGCGTGCCGCTGCCCTTCATCTCCTACGGCAGCACGAACTTGATCGTGCTCCTGGCGGCGACGGGCATCCTGCTCAACGTGGCCGCCACGGGCGGGCGCGCGACCGGTGCGCAGAAGCGGCCGGCGCTCCGCGCCATCGAGGGAGGTCGAGATGCCACGGGTCGTGATAGCCGCGGGCGGGACGGCGGGGCACGTCGTACCGGCACTGGCGGTCGCCGCCGAGCTGCGCAGTAGGGGCGCCGAGGTCGAGTTCGTGGGTGGCGAGCGAGCCGAGGCCGAGCTCGTGCCCGTGGCCGGGTATCCGCTGCACCACCTCAACGTGGCGGGGATCGACCGCCGCAACCCGCTTCGTGGCGCCCGAGCGGTGGGCCTGGCCGCCGGCGCGCTGGGCGCGTCGGTGCGTCTGCTGCGGCGCCTGGGCGTCGACGCCGTGATGGGGGGCGGCGGCTACGTGGCCGGTCCGGTCGGCCTTGCCGCCGCCGCCCTGCGCATCCCTCTGGTGCTCACCGAGGCCGACAGCCACCTGGGGATCTCGAACCGGTTGCTGGCGCCTCTGGCCCGTCGCGTGTTCCTGGCCTTCCCGCTCGAGGGCCGCAGCGAGCCGCGCTTCGTGGTAGCCGGGCGCCCGCTGCCGGCGGGCACTGGTCAGGCCAACCGCGCCGACGCGCGCCGGCACTTCGGCATCGGCGCCGAGGAGGCCTGCCTGCTGGTCTTTGGGGGCTCGATCGGCGCTCGCACGCTCAACCAGGCGGCGCTGGAGGCCTTTGGCTCCGACTCCCCTTGTGGGGTGCTCCACGCCTGCGGGCGGCGCGACTACGAAGAGCTGGCCCGGCGCCTCTCCGAGCTCGGCGACCCCCCGCACTACCACCTGCTGGCCTACATCGAGCCCTTCGCCGACGCCCTGGCGGCCGCCGACCTGACCGCGGCACGGGCCGGCGGCTCGGTGCTCGAGGTGGCCGCGGCGGGGCTGCCGGCGATTCTCGTGCCCTACCCGTACGCCGCGGCCGACCACCAAACCCGAAACGCGAAGCTGATGGCGGAGGCCGGCGCGGCGGTGGTGGTGCCCGACTCGGAGCTCGACGCCCCGCGCCTCGCCCGCGAGGTGGGCACGCTGCTCGAATCGCCCTCCAGCTTGGCGGCCATGTCCGACGCCGCGCGCCACGTCTCCCGTGCCGACGCGGCCGTGCGGATAGCCGACGAGCTGCTGCGACTGGCCGGTGGCCGATGACCGAACCCTCCTTCGCCGGGCGCCGGCTGCACTTCGTGGGCATCGGGGGCGCCGGGATGAGCGGCCTCGCCCTGGTCGCGCGAACGCTGGGCGCCGAGGTCAGCGGCTCGGATCGCGCCGAGTCGTCCTACACCGACCGGCTGCGGGCCGCGGGCATCGAGCCCACCCTGGGCCACAGCGCCGTGAACTTGCCCGACGGCGCGGAGCTCATCGTCTCCACGGCCATCGCTGAGGACAACCCCGAGCTCGTCCGAGGCCGCGAAGAGGGCCGGCGGGTCCTTCACCGGGCCGATCTGCTGGCTGAGCTCACGAAGCTCAAGCGCTCGATCGCCATCTCGGGCACACACGGCAAGACCACCACGGCCGCGATGGCCGCGCACGTCCTCCTGCGCTGCGGTCGCGAGCCCGCCTACCTGGTGGGCGGCGAGCTGCGGGCGGCGCGCACCAACGCGGCCTGGGGAGCGGGAGAGTGGCTGGTCGCAGAGGCCGACGAGTCCGACCGCTCCTTTCTCAAGCTCCACCGCGAGGTGGCGGTGGTGACCAGCGTCGAGCTCGACCACCACGCCACCTACCGCTCGCCGCGCCAGCTGCACGCCGCTTTCGCCGAGTTCACCGCGCCGGCGCAGACCACGATCGCCTGGGTCCGGGCAGGACTCGACGCTGCGGTTACCTACGGCGTGGGAGAGGGTGGGCTGCGGGCACAGGACGTGGAGCTGCTCCCGCTCGGCTCGCGCTTCACCGTCGACGGCGTGCGCGTCCGGCTGCGGGTGCCGGGCGAGCACAACGTGCTCAACGCCCTGGCTGCCCTGGCTGCCTGTCGCGAGGCCGGAGTCGCATTGGGCGAGGCCGCCCCGGCGCTCGAGGACTTCGCCGGCGCCGCCCGGCGCTTCGAGGAGCGCGGCGCCACGGCCGCCGGCGCTCGCATCTTCGACGATTACGCCCATCACCCAACCGAGGTGAGGGCGACCCTCGAGGCGGCGCGCACGCTCGAGCCGCGCCGCCTGGTGGCCTGCTTTCAGCCGCACCTCTACTCGCGTACCCGCGAGCTCGCGCGGGAGTTCGGACGGGCGCTCGCGCTGGCGGATCTGGTGGTGGTGCTGGACGTCTACCCCGCACGCGAGCGAGCGGAGGACCACCCCGGCGTGTCCGGGCTGACCGTGGCCCGCACGGCGGCTGACGCTGCCTGCGGGCGGCCCGTGTGGTGGCTGCCGGGCATGGACGAGGCCGAGCGGATGCTGCGCGAGCGCCTGCGCGAGGGGGACGTCCTGCTCACCATGGGCGCCGGCGACGTGGATCGCCTGGCCGAGCGCCTGGGCGACGGGGCCGCGGCATGAGCATCGCGCCCGAAGGGATCGAGCGCGAGTACCCGCTCGCGCGGCTGACCACCGTCCGCACGGGCGGGCACGCGGACCTCTTTGCCCGGCCGTCGAGCGCCGGGGAGCTGGTCGAGTTGCTGCGCTTCGCCGAAGCCGACGCCCTCGAGGTAGGAGTGGTCGGCTCCGGATCGAACCTTCTGGTAGCCGATGAAGGCTTTCGGGGACTAGCCATGAAGCTCGACGGAGCGCTCGCCCAGACCGAGCGGGACGGCGACCACCTCCTATGCGGGGGCGGCGCCCGCCTGCCCCAGGCCGCGGCGCGAGCCGCGCGCGAGGGCCTGACCGGGCTGGAGTTCGGGGTGAACATCCCCGGTACCGTGGGCGGGGCGGTGCGCATGAACGCCAACGCGTACGGCGGCGACCTCGCGCGCGTGCTCGACTGGGTGGACGTGGCCACCGCCCAGGGCGCCGAGCGCCGGGGCCCCGACCAGCTCGGCTTTGCCTACCGGCGCTCGAACCTCGCGCAGGGCGAGGTGGTGGCCGGCGCCTCCTTCGCGCTCGCTCCGGCCGACCCCACCGACGTGAAGGCCACCCTTGCCGACATGCGCTCCAAGCGTCGAGCGGTCCAGCCCTCGGGCATCAAGACCTTCGGCTCGACCTTCAAGAACCCCGACGACCCCCGCGCCGAGGGGCGCAGCGCGGGTGTCCTGCTCGACGAGGCGGGCTGCCGCGGCCTGCAGGTCGGCGGCGCGCGCTTCTCGGACAAGCACGCCAACTTCGTGGAGAACGGGGGCGAGGCCACCACCGCCGACGTGATCGCCCTCATGGCCGAGGGCCGGCGCCGCGTGCGCGAGCACGCCGGCGTCGAGCTCGAGCCCGAGGTCCAGCTGCTCGGCCGTGTGGACACCTCGGAGCTGTGGGCGTGAGAGGATCGAACGAGCGGTTCTCGGCCGAGGCCAATCGGTCCGGTGCTCGCCCGGCCAACGCTCGGGCTGCGCTCCGGCCGAAACGCCCGGCCTGGGCTCCTCAGCTACACCGAGTCGCGGCGGCGCTGGCGGGCCGCCTGGTCCGCGTCCCCCGCATCGTTCCGTACTTTGCGCTCAGCGTCCCTCCTCGGGCCCGCCGCCCGCTTGCCGTGGCGCTGCTGGCGCTCGCGATCCTCAGCGGTGCGTACGTCCTGTGGTTTCGCGACTCGTCGCTGGTCGCCATCGACGAGGTCGAGGTGAGCGGCTTGACCTCCCGCGATGCCCCGCGGGTGCGAGCGGCGCTGGAGTCCGCGGCGCGCGACATGACCACCCTGCACCTCAGCCGCGAGCGCCTCCAGGCGGCGGTCTCGCCCTGGCCCGTCGTGCACGACCTGCGCGTGGTTGCCGACTTCCCCAAAGCAGTGCGCATCGAGGCCGTCGAGCGCCGGCCCGTGGCCCTTGTGGGCTCAGGAGACGACCGGGTCCCGGTGGCGGCGGACGGCACCGTGCTCCGCGGCCTGCCCGGCACGCCGCGCCTCCCGGGGGTCGATCAGCGCGGACAGCCCGGGGGCGACCGCCTCGGCGTCGGCGCGACCCTGACGCTGGTCGAGGTGGCCGGCGCCGCTCCGCCCACCCTGCTCGCCCGCCTGGAGACGGTCCGCCGCAGCGAGCGCGGCTTGGTGGTCGAGATGCGCCGCGGTCCCGACGTGGTGCTCGGCTCCCCCGCGCGGCTGGCGGCGAAGTGGGCCGCGGCCGGTGCCGTGCTCGCGGACAGGACGTCGCGCGGCGCCGCGTATGTCGACGTGAGGCTGCCCGACCGTGCGGTAGCGGGTGGCCTGCCCGAGCCCGCGGCGCAGCCCGAGGATCCTTCGCCCGGTCCCGTAGCACGCTCGCCCGAGCCGTCCGCGCCGCCGCCGCCAGCGCCCATCTCACCGCCCTCGCCCGCCGTAACCCCCCAGGCTCAACCTTGAGTTGAGACTAGACCCAGTCTCCACCCTCGATCGAGGGTGAGGCTCGGACGGCACGCAAGATTCGTTGCGAAGGAGGTTTGACACTCTTGCCGAATTCCGCCTACAGTGCGGACTTTGCGGCATCTGTGGGAGTCCGGAAACCCTCGATGACCGCTTTAGCCACAGACGGAAGGACGAGGGGGATGGACACCGGTAGCTACTTGGCCGTCATCAAGGTCGTCGGCATCGGCGGTGGAGGGACCAACGCGGTCAACCGCATGGTCGACGCGGGGCTGAAGGGCGTCGAGTTCATCGCGGTAAACACCGACGCCCAGGCGCTGCAGATGTGCGACGCCGACGTCAAGCTCCAGATCGGCGACCAGCTCACGCGCGGGCTGGGCGCCGGCGCCAACCCCGAGGTGGGCTACGGCGCGGCGAACGAGAGCCGCGACGAGATCAAGGAGTCCCTGAAGGGCGCGGACATGGTGTTCGTTACCGCCGGCGAGGGCGGCGGCACCGGCTCGGGAGCCGCGCCCGTGATCGCCGAGGTGGCCAAGCAGGAGATCGGCGCGCTGACCGTCGGCGTGGTCACGCGGCCCTTCTCGTTCGAGGGCGCCCAGCGCGGGCGCCAAGGCGAAGAGGGCGTGCAGCGCCTGCGTGAGCAGGTGGACACCCTCATCGTGATTCCCAACGAGAAGCTGCTGGCGGTGGTGGAGCGCCGCACCACCATCCTCGAAGCCTTCCGCGAGGCCGACAACGTGCTGCGTCAGGGTGTGCAGGGCATCACGGATCTGATCACCATCCCCGGCCTCATCAACCTCGATTTTGCCGACGTTCGGACGATCATGCACGAGGCCGGCTCGGCCTTGATGGGCATCGGCGAGGCGGGGGGCGAGAACCGCGCCGCCGAGGCGGCCAAGCACGCCATCTCGAGCCCCCTGCTCGAGCAGTCGGTCGAGGGGGCCACCGGAATCCTGCTGAACATCACCGGCGGTGGGGACCTCGGCCTGTTCGAGGTCAACGAGGCCGCGGAGATCATTCAGCAGGCCGCCGACTCGCAGTCGAACATCATCTTCGGGGCGGTGGTCGACGACGACCTGGGCGACTCGGTCCGGGTGACGGTGATCGCCACCGGCTTCGAGGGCTCGAGCCGCCTGCCGATGTTCACCGAGGACACCACGGGGCGCCGCCGCGAGCCCAGGCGTCGCGACGTGGCGATGGACGATCGCCAGCGCTCCTCCCTGGAGATCTCCGACGACGAGATCGACATCCCGTCGTTCCTCAAGGACTGAGCTGAAACGCCGAGGCGGTCGGGCAAGTACACCCCCGGCCGGATGTACTAGACGCTCACCGCGCGACCCTGCGGGCCGAGCGCCGGAAGGTGAAAAAGGACGGCTTGGGCTTGCCGCGGGCAGAGCCCTCGGGGCCCACTAGGCCTACACGCTCGGGAAGCCTCACCAAGGGCTCACGGCTCCTCGTCTCATCCGCTGCCGGCCGAGCGCCGGGGCGCCAACCTGCTCAAGGTCGGCGCAACGCCGGCCGATGCCTGTTGATGTGCCCTCTGTGGTGCGACGACTCTGCCTGATCGCCTCGCTGTCGATTGCGGGCGCCGCATTGCCGGCGAGCGCCTCGGCGGCCGTCGGCCTCGAGTCGGTGGGCAGCTTTGCCAACCCGATCCACGTGATCTCGCCGCCCGGCGATCTCGGGCGCCTGCTCGTGGTCGAGCGCGGCGGCCAGGTGAGGCTCGTCAAGGACGGCGCCCCTCAGAGCACGCCCTTCCTAGACATCTCCAACCTGGTGTCCGAGGTCGGCGAGGGCGGCCTGCTGTCGATCGCTCTGGCGCCCGACTACGCCACCAGCGGGCGTCTCTACGCCTTCTACACCCGCGACAACGGCGGCACCGACGCCTGTTCGAGCTCCCTCACCGATGCCGACGTGTGTCCGCCTATTCGCGTGGACGAGTACCGCAGCGCCGGCGCCGACGCCGACACCGCGAGCGGGGCCACTCGCCGCCAGGTCATGGAGATCCCACACCCCTACTTCGTCAACCACTATGGCGGCCAGCTGCAGTTCGACGCCGGGGGACGGCTCTACGTGTCGGCTGGCGACGGCGGCGCCGGGGGCGACCCCTTCGGCAACGCCCAGAACGGCGCGACCCTGCTGGGGAAGATCTTGCGGATCGACCCGCGGCAGTCGGGCGGCGCGCCCTACACGGTGCCCCGAGACAACCCCTTCAACGGGATCGGCGGGGTGCGACCCGAGCTGTGGGCCTACGGCCTGCGCAACCCCTTCCGCTTCAGCCTGGACCGACAGACGGGAGACATGCTGATCGGCGACGTGGGGCAGAACCGCCTGGAGGAAGTCGACTTCCATCCGCGGGCACAGGGAGCCGGGCGCGGGCGCAACTTCGGCTGGAAGACCTGCGAGGGCACGCTGCGCTACCCGATCGACGAGGGTCCCTGTCGCTTGAGCGGCGGCACCTACGTCGGTCCGATCCACCAGTACCCCAACGCCTCGCCGTGTCGCTCGATCACCGGTGGCTACGTGGTGCGCGATGCCTCGCTGGAGGAGCTGGCCGGCAGGTACCTCTACGCCGACTACTGCACGGGCGAGGTGCGCCGGCTCAACGTGCCGGGCGGGGGCGGAGACGCCCTCGTGCTCAACCGCCCCCCGTTCAACGTCGCCTCCTTCGGCGAGGACGCCTGCGGGCGGGTCTACGTGGCCGAGCTGGGGACCGGCGCCGTCTCGCGGCTCACCGACGGCACGTCGAGCTGCACAGCCGCTCTGGCGCTGCCTCCGGCGCCGCCCAGCACCCTCGGGTTCGTGGAGCCTCCGCCCCCTGGCCCTCGCTACCCCGTCGCCGCGACGCCCGATCTGCGTTCGCCGCTGCTCGGGCTGCGCACCGGCTCGCGACAGCGGCCCTTGCGCAACCGCGGCGTGATCGCACGCGTGCGCTGCGACGAGCCCTGCTCCTTCCGCGCGGGCGGTCATCTGAGCATCCGGCGTGCGGGCCGCAGGATCGCCCTGCGCCAGCGCACCGGCGCGCTGGCGGCCAACACCACGGCGCGGCTGCGGCTGCGGCTCTCGAGCACCTCTGCTCGCGCGCTGAGGCGCGCCCTGCGCCGCGGGCGCCGCGTACGCGCCCGCGTCGAGGCACGGGTCCGCGACCGCTCGGGCAACCTCACAACGGGCAGCCGCCTGCTGAGGCTGACCCGCTAGCCCCGGCGCCGGGGACTCCCGGCACGCCTGTAGCCTCCCCGGCCTTGGCATCCGCCACCGACACCCTGCGCCGGACGCCCCTCTTCGAGCGCCACCGCGAGGCCGGGGCGCGGCTCGTCCCCTTCGCCGGCTGGGAGATGCCGGTGCAGTACGAGGGGATCGGTCCCGAGCACCGCACGGTGCGCGGCGCCGCCGGGGTCTTCGACGTCT